>JAJRTI010000951.1 GCA_024278415.1 Planctomycetota bacterium
CCAGAACCACGCGGCCGCGATGCGGTTCGTGGCCGAAGTCGATTCTGCGAGCGTGTACGTGAACGCGTCGACGCGCTTCACCGACGGCGGCCAGTTCGGCATGGGCGCGGAGATCGGCATCAGCACCGACAAGCTGCACGCCCGCGGGCCCATGGCCCTGCCTGAGTTGACGACTTACAAATGGGTTGTCTTCGGCGACGGGCAGGTGAGAACGTAAAACGTAAGGGCGTAAAACGTAAGGGGACAGGAGTCTCGCCTTCCGCCTTCCGCCTCACGTTTTACGTTTTACTCGTTACGCATTACGTCCCACCATCACCCATCAACCATCTCCGCCCCCATGCCCACCGACCTCGACGATCTGATCCAATCCCGCCGCGACGACATGGTCGCGCTGCTGTGCGAACTGATCGCAGCCAAGACGGAGAACCCACCGGACCCGGAGAAGCCGGCGGCCGATATCGTTGCGCGCAGCTTCGACGCGTGGAGCATCCCGTACGAGACGTACGAGAAGGAGCCCGGACGCACGAATGTGATTGGCGCGGTCGGCCCGGGCGCGCGGTCGCTGCTCGTCGCGTGCCATCTCGATACCGTGCCGGCCGGCGAGGGGTGGGACAGCGACCCGTTCACGGCCAGGATTGACGGCGATCGGCTCTATGGCCGCGGCGCGTCGGACAACAAGGGCCAACTCGCGGCGTGCATGATCGCGGCCCAGTGCCTCAAGGAGCACGAGGACTCGCTGAGGGGCCGGCTCATGCTTGCAGCCGTCGCGGACGAGGAGCGCGGCTCTGCGTTGGGCCTCGAGTATCTCGTGAACGAATGCGGCCTCGCCGCAGACTGCGCGATCATTCCCGACGTGCTCCACAACATGAACATGATCGACGTGGCCGAGAAGGGCCTCGTGTTCGTGAAGGTCACGTCGCACGGCAAGCAGGCCCACGGCTCCACCCCTGAGGCGGGCGTGAACGCGATCTGGAACATGACCGACTTTCTCGCACGCATCCGCGAGAACCCCATCCCGGTCATCGAGCACGAATTCCTCTCCCCAGCCACGCTGAACCTCGGCATGATCCAAGCCGGCAACGCGCCGAACATGGTACCGGGCAAGTGCGAAGCCACGCTCGATATCCGCTACCCGGCCGGCCAGACCCAGGACGAGATCCTCGCGATTCTTCAGAGCCTCCTTGACGAGACAACCGCGGCGAACCCGACGGCCAAGTTCGACATGAAAGTCGTGTCGGAGCTGCTGCCGAGCGAAGTGCCTACGGACTTGCCGATCATTCCGTTGATCCAGAAGCACACCGAGGCCGTCACCGGCCGGAAGCCCACGCGGCAGGGCATGTCCGGCGCAACCGTAACGAAGCAACTCATCGACCAAGGCATCCCCGCGGTCGGCTTCGCGCCCGGCGACAACGAGGAGCCCCACACCGCGAACGAGTCCGTCTCGATCCAAGAACTCGTCGACTTCGCGAAAGTGCTTGCGCGGATTTGCCTGGACGACCTGGGCTGAACTCCGAGTTCAGACGGCGACTGATGGTCAATGCAGAAGCGCTGGCGACCATCGGTCATCAACCATCAACCATTCGCCATTCGCCATTAGCCATTAGCCATTAGCCATTAGCCATTCTGCCTCATGCCAACATCCGTCATTCTCAAGAAGGGCCGCGCGAAGCCGTTCTTCTGTCATCACCCGTGGGTCTTCTCCGGCGCGGTTCATCGCATCGATGGCGACGACCCGGACGGGAGCATCGTCGACGTGCGCGCGGCCGAGGGCGATTTTGTGGGCAAGGGCTACATCAACCGCAACTCGCAGATCGTCGTGCGCCTGCTCTCGTGGCGCGAGGACGAAGCGATCGACGACGCGTTCTGGCGCACGCGCATCGAGCGGGCCGTCGCGTTCCGGCACGAGACGCTGCGGGTGCAGGATGCGGGCGCCGCGTACCGCGTCATCAACAGCGAAGGCGACGGACTGTCCGGGCTGGTGGTGGACCGGTACGGCGACTGCCTCGTCGCACAGTTCCTCACGCTGGGCCTGCTTGAGCGGCGGGATCTGTTGGTTGGGCTATTGGCCGAGGCCTGCCCCGATTGGTCGATCTACGAGCGCTGCGAAGCGCTGATGTCGGACGCCGAGGGCGCAATCTCGGAGTCAGGCGTGCTGCACGGCGAGGAGCCTCCGGACCTCGTCAAGATCGTGGAGAACGGCCTCACGTTCTTCGTGGACGTCAGGCGCGGCCAGAAGACCGGCGCGTACCTCGACCAGCGCGAGAACCGGCTCTGGTTCAGCCGCTTTGTGCGCGGCCGCCGCGTGCTCGACTGCTACACGTACAACGGCGGCTTTGGCATCTACGCCGCGGCCAAAGGCGGTGCGGAGCACGTGCTCTGCATCGACCAATCGGACCGCGCCATCGAGTTGGCCCGGAAGAACGCGGAGGCCAACGGCTTGAGCAACGTCGAGTTTCAGTTGGGCAAGGCCGACAAGACGATGCGCGCGCTGAAGGCCTCGGGGCAGCGGTTCGGGGCCATCGCGCTCGACCCGCCCAAGTTCGTGCGGTCTCGGCACGGGCTCAAGCGGGGCAGCAAGGCGTACCGCGAGGCGAACCTGCTGGCCATGCAGCTCCTGGAGCCGGGCGGGCTACTGCTCACGTGCTCGTGCTCGCAGCACATGGACGACGAGACGTTCTGTCGTCTCTTGAACGAGGCCGCGGTCGAAGCGGGGCGCAGCTTGCGCGTCCTCCATCGCGGCGGCCAGCCGCCCGACCATCCGGTCGCGGCCGCGTGCCCGGAGACGCGCTACCTCAAAGCCTATCTCTGCCATGTGCAAGACGCCTGAGACAAGCGAGGCCGCGTGTCCGTCTGGCGGGGGGCCGCCGGAGGCGCGCACGCCGCGGTCCCACGTGATCGCGCTCGCGCTCGGCATCGCCGGGTTCACGGCCGTCTTCACCACGCTCGCAGTCTTGCGCTACCGTTCGTTCTGCGCGTACGACTTCACCGACCTCGCGGGCATCAACCAGGTGATCTGGCGCACGGTCCACGCGCCGAGCCGGCCGTTTTTTCAGACCGTGACCGAGCAGTACTTCATGGGCCACATCCAGCCCATCCTTCTGCTGCTCTGCATCCCGTATGCGATTGCGCCCCACGTGACGACGCTGTTCTTCCTCGCGGCGTTGGCCGCGGGGCTGGGTGCGTGGCCGGTCTATCTGCTCGCCAAGCACATGCTCTCCCCGCGCGCGGGGCTGGTGTGGGCGTTCGCGTACCTGCTCTACTCGCCGCTGCACAACGTTGTGCTGACGGACTTCAGGCCGGTCGTCTTCGCGATCCCGACGCTGCTTGCGCTGCTCTACGCGTTCGAGCGCGAGCGCTTCGGCTGGTTCTGCCTCTGGTGCGTGGCCACGCTCTGCGTGCAGGAGAGCCTGGGGCTGTGGATTCTGTTCATGGGGCCGTACGCGCTCTGGCGCCGGCGTTCTTGGAAGTGGGCGGCGCTGCCGGTCGTGCTGGGCGGAGCGTGGTTCGCAGTGTGCACTCGGCTGATCATGCCGTTGACCTTCAACAACGTCATCTACCCCTTTGGCGGCTATCTGTACCTTTGGATCGGCAACGAAAGCCCGGGCGTGCTCGTGCGCAAGATTCTCACGAACCCCTTCTGCTACGCGCGGCTGGCGCTTTCGCCGAGCCGGTCGCTGCTGCTCTTCAAGAGCTTCTGGCCGCTGTGTTTCTTCTCGTTCGCCGCGCCTATCGCCATGATCGTGCCAGCCGCGACGTGGTTCCAATTGCTCATGGTGCACCACAGCGCGATCCACGCGACGCGCATCCATTGGCTCGCGCCCTTGTTGCCCACGTTCTTCTTCGCGGCCATTCTTGGAGCGCGGCGCTTGGCGGGCGAATTCGAACGCCGCGGGTGGGCTGCGCGGCGGAAGGCGCTCCTGGCCGCGCCGCTTGTGGCGTGTGCGCTCTCGAACTTCGGGCCCAACGACCTGGCGCAGCAGAGCGGCGTGCGGCCCATTGACCGGCCCGACCTCGCGTACGTGACGAACCTCTACGACCCCGCGCCGTACCGCATGGAGCCAGAGGGCCGCGTCGCGTGGCGCGCGCTGGCGACGATACCCGCGGACGCGTCCGTGTCCGCGAGCGGGGATCTTATGCCGGCATTGTCGCACCGGATGCTTGTGCAGGAGTTCGGCTTCGAACTCGGGTACACCAATGGCCGCACGCGGAGCGACCTGGACGCGGACTACTTGGCGATTCACGCGCGTAGTGAGACCTTCGGCGCGGGGATCTACAATTGGCCTGGCATTGTGCGCCTGCGCGAGCGGGTGCTGCGCATCCTCGACAGCGGCGGATGGGAGCCGGTATTCGCGGAGGGCAACTTCCTCGTGCTGCGCCGGGTCGACCGCGCGGACCCGGCGCGCGTGGCCGCGGCCGAGGCGCACGTGCGTGAGGCGTGGAGCGACGCGGCCGCGATGCGGAGCCCCGGCGGGCGCATGGATTTGGCGCGCACCGCGTACGAGGCCGGACGCCTCGATGAGGCGGTGACGCATTATGAGGCCGCGGCGGCCATGTCCCCACAGGACCCCTTCCCGCGGCGCAAGGCGGGGCAGATCCTCATGCAGTTGGGCCGGCCGCGGGAGGCGCTACGATGGTTGATCGAAGCGGCCGACCGCGCGCCGCTGTGCATGGCGACACATCTAACGCTCGCGGACACGCTGGCCGCGCTGCGCCAGCATGAAGCCGCGGAGGCGAACTACCGGGCCGCGATCCGTCTGCTGCCCACGGACCCCCAGCCCTACTTTGGGCTCGGGATGGTGCGGCTCGCGCAGGGCGACCGATCCGGAGCGGCGCGGGCTTTCCGACGCGCCCTGCGCCTGGACCCCACGTTCAAGGAAGCGAGGGCCATGCTCGAGCGCTGCCGAGAGAGATAGCGTCGTGTCGCCCGCGATGCCGCATCATGCGGCATCGCTGTTCGGAGTCCCGCCTTCAGGCGGTCTGGTCCGTCTCGGAGGAGGCCCTCACGGGCGACGCGTTCGACTCTTCACGCTGAGCGGCCATTCATGAGCAACAGGAAAAACTCCACGTTTCCCTTGCCGCCCCGCACAGGCGACTCCGCGGCCGCGACCATGGGCAGGCCGTCTGCCAATAGGCCGTCGATGACGCTAGAGACAACGGGCCGCACCTGATCCTCTGGCAGCCGGCCCTTGCGAACCTGGCTGCGATCGGCTTCATACTGCGGCTTCAGCAAAGACAGCAGCATGCCCCCCGGCTTCGTGAGCCCCAGCGCGTGCGGCAGAATCGCCCGCTGCCGCGTCCACCCCACGTCGATGGTGACCAAGTCCACCGGCTCGGGCAGCGCCACGTGCATCGCGTTCGTGCGCTCCATCACCACGACGCGGCCATCGTTGCGCAGCGTCCAGGCGAACGTGCCGTAGCTCGTGTCGACCGAGTACACCTTCGCCGCGCCATGCTGGAGCAGACAGTCGACGAACCCGCCGATGTGCGAGCCCAGGTCCGCGGCGACCCTGCCCGTGGGGTCGATGCGGAACGCGTCGAGTGCGAACTCGAGCTTGAGCCCGCCTTTGCCGACGTAGGGATGGGGGGGTGCGTTGGCCATGCGAACGGTGCCTGCGCGACAGACGCGGAGGAGCGAGGTCGATCATCTTAGCAGTCGCCGCGCAGGGCTCCAAATGCCGGCGCGACGGATGCCGCGCCGCTATGCACTTGCGCTGGCGCCAAGGCGCCTATACAATATCCCGGGATCGCTACAGGCCTACTGCCCACGGAGGCTACCATGAGACGAAGATTTGGCTTCACGCTGGTCGAAATGCTGGTCGTCATTGGGATCATCGGCGTGCTCGCGGCCATTCTGCTCCCGGTCCTGAACCGGGCCCGGGACGCCGCGGATGACGCGAAATGCGTGGTCCACCTGAAGCAGATCGGCAGCGCCATCGACATGTACGCCATGAACCAAGGTGGGTACTTCTGCTGGGCCAGCAACAGCACGTGGGTGTCCGACGGCAAGAGCCACATCGACTGGAACAAGGACGAGTACGACGGGTACCAGGGCCCCGATCTGACCGACGCGTGGGCCAGCTACACGTACGATTGGGTCGAGCTGTACACGCCTTACACGGAAGGCGAACTTGTCTTCCGCGATCCGGCGGTGAAGAAGGCCCCCAATTACAAGTTCACCGAAGTGGGCATGACCGAGGAGCGCAGGGACTCGTACATGCCGCATTACGAGTTGAACTGGTACATCATGACCACCCACCAGAACCAGGTGAAGTACAACAACAGCGTGGTGATGGCGCAGTGCGGCCGGTTCGGCTACGACACGCCCTGGTACTACATGCCGAACTTCACGGGCAAGATTGAACCTGGCAAGACCATCAGCGCGCAGTACGGCACGTTCGCCACCAGCGCCGACGGGGGGCCGAACATCAAGCCCTCGGGGGGGAGCAACGATTGGATCACAAACCCTGTCCAGAAAGGCATGCCAGGCTACATTCCAGGCGCCAGCTTGGGCCTGGAGCGCCTCAAGCTGGTTCATCGCACGACGAACAACTTCTTGTTTGCGGACGGCCACGTGAAAGCACTCACGCCGCAAGAAGCGGGGCGCGACTGGTACTTTGCCTCGACGGAGTGCCACTGGGAGCTGGATCGGACTGGCCTGAAGTAGGGCACACCGCGCCGGGTTCCAACGCACTCCCTGAGTCACTCTCATGTCTGGCCCACTGTACCCTGCCTTCTTGGACCTAAGCGGCAAGCGATGCGTCGTGGTGGGCGGCGGCGCGGTCGCACGGCGCAAGGCCGACGCGCTCGTGGAGGCTGGCGCCCGCGTGACGGTCATCGCACCCCAAGTCGATCCGGCGCTCGCAGGCATCGCGGAGGTGGTCGCGCGCGAGTATCGCACAGGGGATCTGGAGGGCGCGTGGCTCGCGGTCGCCGCGACGGACTGTGCGGAGGCCAACCGCCAAGTCGCGGCCGACGCGGCCGCGGCTGGGGTGTGGGCGAACGTGGCGGACCGCTCGGCCACCTCGTCGTTCGTCGTCCCTGCCTGCGTGCGCCGCGGGCCCCTTACCCTCGCGGTCTCCACGGCCGGCGCCAGCCCCGCGCTTGCGGCCAGGGTGCGCGACGTGGTCGCGGAGGCCGTGGGGCCCGCGTACGGCGAGTTCGCCGCGTTCCTCGACGACGTGCGCCCTCGCGTGCTGGCGGCCGTGGCCGATCCCAAGGCTCGCAGCCGTATCCTTCGCCAAGTGGCAGACGACGCGATGTTCGAATGCTTCTGTCGCGAGGGCCGCGGCGCCGCGGAGCAGAGGCTTTCCGAGATACTGGCCTCTGCCCAATGCCATTAAGGCAAAGCGCCGCACGTGTGGTCATCTCGATCGTTCTGCTGGAGTACAGCGACTCAGCCAGCTTTAGCTGGCTCTCTGCCTTGCCACCACGTTCACGTGGTGGACAGCAAGTCTTTGCTTCATTGGCTGGAGCGCGCTTGAGCGCGGCTTCTCGATTCGCTTGCGGCAACAAGAGAAGTCCTGCTGAAG
>JAJRTI010000096.1 GCA_024278415.1 Planctomycetota bacterium
ACGCTCACGAGCGACAAGACGTACCCCGAGGAGACCGACATCCGCGGCGTGCCTCCGCGCATCGGCGTGTTCGTGTGCAACTGCGGCATCAACATCGGCGCGTACGTCGACGTGCCCGCGGTGGTCGAGTACGCCAAGTCGCTGCCCTACGTGGTGTTCGCGGACCAGAACCTCTTCACCTGCTCCCAAGACTCGCAAGAGGCCATGAAGCACGTGATCAACGAGTACGCGCTCACGCGCGTGGTCGTGGCCTCCTGCACGCCGCGTACGCACGAGCCGCTGTTCCGCGAGACCTGCCGCGAGGCTGGGCTCAACCCGTACCTCTTCGAGATGGCTAACATCCGCGACCAGTGCTCCTGGGTGCACATGGACAACCCGGTCGCCGCGACCGCGAAGGCCAAAGACCTCGTGCGCATGGCCATCGCCCGCGCGCGCAGCCACGAGCCGCTCACGCCCACCACGTTCGACGTGATCCACAGCGCGCTCGTTGTCGGCGGCGGCTTGGCCGGCATGACCGCCGCGCTTGGCATCGCGGACCAAGGCTTCGACGTGTGCCTCGTCGAGCGCGAGGCCGAGCTTGGCGGACGGCTGCGCGAGATCCACTACACGGTCAGCGGCAGCGATGCCCAAGCCCTGCTCGGGTCGATCGTCGGCAAGGTGATGGCGAACGACCGCATCACCGTTTACACGCAGGCCGAGGTCGAGAGCATCGACGGGTTCGTGGGCAACTACCTCACCAAGATCCGCACGCCCGACGGCATGCGGGAGTTCGAGCACGGCGCCGTGGTCATGGCCACCGGCGCGGGCGAGAGCCCGACCGACGAGTTCATGCGCGGCCAGCACCCGCAGGTCATCACCCAGACCGAACTCGAGCAGCGCATCGTCGCGGGCGACCCATCGGTCGCGGACGCGAAGACGGTCGTCATGATCCAGTGCGTGGGCTCGCGCAACGATGAGCGGCCGTATTGCAGCCGCTTCTGCTGCAGCGAAGCGCTGAAGAACGCGCTGAAGCTCCTCGACGAGAACCCTAAGACCAAGATCTACGTGCTCTACCGCGACATGCGCGCGTACGGCTTCAAGGAGCTGTACTTCCGCGAGGCCCGCGAGCGCGGCGTGGTGTTCCTGCGATACGAGCCAGAGGACAAGCCGCAGATCGACGTCGTCGACGGCAAGGTCCGCGTCGTGTTCAACGACGTCGTGCTCCATGAGCCTATCGCGATTCGGCCCGACCTGCTCGTGCTCAGCGTGGGCGCGGCGCCGCGCGAGGACAACGAGCAATTTGCGAAGATGCTCAAGGTTCCGGTCAACGCGGACGGCTTTTTCCTCGAAGCGCACATGAAGCTGCGCCCGGTCGATTTTGCGACCGAGGGCGTGTTCATGTGCGGCACATGCCACGCGCCGAAGATGATCGACGAGACGATCTCGCAGGCGTACGCGGCCGCGGCGCGCGTGGGCACGGTGCTGTCGCTCAAGGAGATCGAGGCCGAAGGCACGGTCTCCGAGGTCAACATCGCCCGCTGCTCGGCCTGTGGCGCGTGCGAGGCCGTGTGCCCGTACGGCGCCATCAAAGTCGTCGAGGAAGTGATTCGCGGCGAGACCGTCCGCCACGCGCACGTGACCCCCGCGCTCTGCAAGGGCTGCGGCGCGTGCGTGGCCGGGTGCCGAAGCGGCGCCGCGGACCTGAAGGGCTTCACGAACGAAGAGCTTCTGGCCGCGCTGGAACAGTTGTAAAACGTAAAACGTAATGCGTAATGCGTAATGCGTAAGACGCAGACCGTGCGATAGCGGATGGCTCCGCTTACGTTTTACGCATTACGTTTTACGCTTCAGATTTACACATGACCACTGACACAACCCCCGACACCCCCTGGGAGCCGCGCATCGTCGCGTTCCTCTGCAACTGGTGCTCCTACGCCGGCGCGGACCTGGCCGGGGTGAACCGGTTCCAGTACCCGCCGAACGTGCGCATCGTGCGCGTGCCGTGCTCGAGCCGCGTGAGCCACTCCATGATCCTCAAGGCGCTCCAGCAGGGCGCGGACGGAGTGCTCGTGTCCGGGTGCCACCCCGGCGACTGCCACTACCAGACCGGCAACTACTACGCGCGCCGGCGCTTCGCCCTGCTCAGCGACATGCTCGACTACCTCGGCATCGAGAAGGGCCGCGTGCAGTTCACGTGGGTCTCCGCGGCCGAGGCCGACAAGTTCGCCCGGCTCATGACCGACGTGACCGAGAGCGTGCGAGCGCTCGGGCCGGCAAGCAAACTCGTAGCCACCAACACCTGATACGGAATACGCAGTAGTTATCCCGTATTGCTTATTCCGTATGAGCCAAGCTACAGCGCTTACGTCTTTACGTTTTACGTTTTACGTTCCCCGCATGCCCACATACGAAGACAGACAGGCCCGCATCCGCGACATCGCCCGCAAGCTGCTGAGCGACGGCCGCGTCGACGTCGTGGTCGGACACCAAGACGCCGGCGCGGCCATGCGCACGCGGCCTGCGTTCCTGCGCCACGCCGACGACGCGGACCAACTCGTGTGGAACGCGCACTGCGAGACGAACCTCGCCAACTACATCCCGCGCCTCGCCGGCGAGCGCATCGGCATCGTGGCCAAGGGCTGCGACTCGCGGTCCATCGTCAACGCGATCCAAGAGGGCCGCACGACCCGCGAGGCCGTGTATGTGATCGGTGTGCCCTGCGACGGCCTGATCGACCGCCGCGCGGCCGAGCGCACGCTTGGAGCGGAAGTGCTGTCCGCTGAACTCAACGGCGACACGGTCGCCCTCCGTGGCCGCCGCGCAGAGACGAACGCGCCTCTTGCCGGCCTGCTCTGCGAGTGCTGCGCGGCGTGTAGACATCAGAACCCGGTGCTGGCCGACGAGGTCGCCGGCGAGCCCCTGCCCGCGCGGCCGGACGTGGACGAGTTCGCCGCGGTCGACGAGATCGAGGCCAAGGCCCCCCAGGAGCGCTGGCGCCTCTTCGCAGAAGAAGCGTCCAAGTGCATCCGCTGCTATGCCTGCAAGAACGCCTGCCCGCTGTGCTTCTGCGAGCATTGCTTCGTGGAGAACACCAAGCCGCAATGGATCCCCGGCGGCGTGCGGCCGAGCGACGTGCAGGTGTTCCTCATCACCCGCGCGCTCCACGCGGCTGGCCGCTGCGTGGACTGCGGCGCGTGCGACCGCGCCTGCCCCATGGGCGTGCGCATTCGCATGCTCAACAAGAAGATGGACAAGAGCGCGCGCACTCGATTCGGCCACGAGGCCGGCATGGACCTCGAAGGCAAGCCGCCATTGGCGACGTACTCCGAAGACGACACCGAAGACTTCATGAAGCACTAGGGAAGCATCCGCGTGAGCCCCGTCATCATCCCCAAAGACCGGTTCGCCGGCTTCGTCGCACGGCTCCAGCAAGACCGCGAGGTCGTGGCGCCGGTGCGCAAGGCCGGGCTCGTCGAGTTCGAACCCATCGCGTCGGCCGACGACATCTGCTTCGACTACGTGGTCAGCAAGCGGCCACCCAAGCGGTACGTGCTGCCGGAGCGCGAAGTGCTCCTGTGCTACCGCGGCGCGGGCACGCAGATGCAGGTGGACGAAGTCGAGATCGACGCGCCCCCGCGCGCGCTCCTCGGTCTGCGGCCCTGCGATGCGCGGGCGTTCCGCGTGCTCGACGCCATCTTCGGCGAGACCGACCCGCCCGACCCGTATTACGTGGCCAAGCGCCAGAATCTCCTCCTGATTGGCCTCGCCTGCAACGAGCCGGCATCGACTTGTTTCTGCACCGCGATGAGCGGCAGCCCGTTCGGCACGGAAGCACTCGACCTGCTGCTCGTGGACCTGGGCGACCGCTACCTGGCCGAGCCGATGGCCGACGCCGCGGCGCCGCTGCTCGAAGGCTACGACCCCGCGAGCGACGACGACCTGAAGCAGAAGGCCGAACTCGAGGCCGCGGCCCGCGCGATGATCGAGACCGAGATCGACATGGACGCGGTCAAGGATTCTCTGGAGAAGAACTTTGAGCATCCCTTCTGGGAGGAAGCCGGCGCGGCTTGCATCAACTGCGGCGCCTGCGCGTTCCTCTGTCCAACGTGCCACTGCTTCGACATCCAGGAGGAGCGCACCCAGGACGGCGGCCAGCGCGTGCGGTGCTGGGACTGCTGCCAGTTCTCCCTGTTCACGCTCCACGCATCCGGCCACCAGCCCCGCAGCAAGGGCGGCCAGCGCGTGCGGCAGCGGCTCATGCACAAGTTCCGCTACATCCCCGACAACGAGGGCCTCATCGCCTGCGTCGGCTGCGGCCGCTGCATCGGCAACTGCCCGGTCAAGGGCGACCTGCGCCAGACGCTGACGCGTGTCGCGACTCTGGCCAATGACGAATGACCAGGCACCAACGACGAATCCTCCCATGAAAAACCCCTACCTGCCTCTCCCCGTCACCATCGACAAGATCACCGTCGAGAACGACGCGAAGGACCTCAAGACCTTCAACCTGGTCTTCGACAAGCCCGAAGACGCCGAAGGCTTCGACTACGTTTGCGGGCAGTTCGCGGAGCTGTCCATCCTGGGCGTGGGCGAGGCGCCGGTGGGCATCGCGTCGTCGCCCATGGACAAGGGCTTCATCCAGTTCACGGTCAAGCGCTACCCCAAGGGCGTGTTCTCGACCGCGATCCACGATCTGAGCGAAGGCGACTCGATGGGCGTGCGCGGGCCGTTCGGCAACGGGTTCCCTATGGCCGACTTCGAGGGCAGCCACATCCTCGTCGTGGGCGGTGGCTTCGCATTCACGACGCTACGCTCGCTCACCAACTACATTCTCCACGAGGACAACCGCGCCAAGTTCGGCGATCTGCGCGTGCTCACCGCGGCCCGCGGCCCGGGCGAGATGATCTTCAAGCACGACCTCGAAGTGTGGGACAAGCGGGACGACATCGACCTCGTGCGCTGCATCGACCAGCCGGTCGACGGATGGACCGGCAAGGTGGGTTTCGCCGCGCCGGTGCTGAAGGAGATGAACCCGTCTCCCGACAACGCGTACGCGATCGTCTGCGGCCCGCCGATCATGATCAAGACCTGTATTGCGGTGCTGCTCGAGTTGGATTGGCCCCCTGCGCGCATCATCAACTCCCTGGAGATGCGCATGAAGTGCGGCATCGGCAAGTGCGGGCGCTGCAACATCGGCAACAAGTACGTGTGCAAGGACGGGCCGGTGTTCACGTACGAGGAGTTGCAGAAGCTGCCGGCGGAGTATTGAGCATTGGCGCCGTGAGCCCGAGGAATATGAGGCGAACTCGGCCGCTGCGTTCCACGTGACCTTCATCTGCCAGGCCGCGTTTGCGCTGTCTTGGCTGTTGGCCCATTACATTCCCGTCGCCGCAGTTCGACGCCACTCGTCGGATTCTCCTTGACAGAAGGAGAAAAGGGGCAGGCATTCTCCTTCGCCGAGGGAGAATTTTGGTTGCCCCCGAACTGGAACGCCGCGACACGGAAGTGATCTATGTGCGCACGCGGGAGGGATGGGAGGAGGACGCTCCCCCCAAGGTGAACCAGCGCTCATCCAGGTTTGCGCGGACTTGAGCGCCCCTGCGCCCCGTAACCGCAACGGAAGCCTGCCGGCTTGGGCCACGATGTACGCTATAATGGCGCCATGAACGAAACCTTCCATGATCTTGCCCGGGTGCGCCGCGATGGCGGCACCCTCGTCGCCGAGTTGCTCCAGCCGCACCGCGTGCTCAGCACGTCGCCCGTCGCCGGCGGCCTGCGCGAAGACATACGATGGCTCGTGAACCACAAGATGTGCGAGCCGGACGAAGACGTGGAGGTGGCGAAGCTCCCAGGCGGCAGCGTCGAGGGCTACGTGCGGCACATGTGCGCGCCACTCGGCC
>JAJRTI010000952.1 GCA_024278415.1 Planctomycetota bacterium
GCCATCGGGCTGGCCGCGTGGGTCTGGCGCAGGCACCCTGAACGGCTGAGGTAGCCTCCAGCCTACCGGCGTAATCCCATGCCGGCCATCGCAAGGGGCCAAGAGAGTAAGAGTAAGAGTAAGAGTAGGAGTAAGAGTAGGAGCAGGAGCAGGAGGGCGGCGTGCATCCCTCCCGCCATCAACCATCAACCATTCTCCCCCCTCACGCCCGATACACGACCTCGCCCGCTACCAGCGTCATCCTTACGTTATAGTCGTCGTCGAGCACCACGAGGTCCGCGTCCTTCCCCACAGCGATGACGCCCTTCTGGCGATCGAAACCGATGACCCTCGCCGGGTTGAGCGACGCCATGCGCACCGCGTCGGTCACGGTCGCACCCACGTCCTCGACCATGACGCGGACGGCTTGGTCCATGGTGACGGAGCTGCCGGCGAGCGTGCCGTCGGGCAGTGTCACACGGCCATCGACCACGCGCACCTGGCGGCCGGTGAAGTCGTACTCGCCATCGGGCATGCCGCTCGCCCGCACCGCGTCCGAGATGAGGAGGATGCCCGAGGGCCCTTTGATCTTGAGCAAGAGCCGCATGACCGCGGGGTGCACGTGGAGGCCGTCGGCGATCAGGTGCACCTTCAACTCGTTGCAGAGCAGAGCGCCGGTCAGCACGCCCGGCCGGCGATGGTGCATGGGGTCCATTGCGTTGAAGATGTGCGTGACCTGCGTAAGGCCATTGTCGATGGCCTCCTCGATCTGCTCGTACGGCGCCTTCGAGTGCGCGAGCGCGAGCACCACTCCGGCGCCCGCGGCCGACCGCATGGCGTCGAGCGCGCCGGGCAACTCCGGCGCGATGGTCATCATGCGCAATGCGTTGCCCGCGACGCGATAGAGCTTGCGCCAGTTCTCGGGCGACGGCTCCCACACGTGCTTCGGGTTGAGCGCGCCGGAGATGGCCGGATTCACGAAGGGCCCTTCCGTGTGGATACCCTTCAGAATCCCCCGCCCCACTCCCTGCGCGCAGGCCGCGGCCAGACGCTCGATCCTTCGCAGGAACTCGTCGGCCTCCGTGAGCGCGAGCGTGGCAAGCAGCGACGTGGTGCCGTGCTTGGCGTGGTAGAGGCAAGCCTCGTGCGCGGCCTCGGGGTTGGCGTCGACGAAGTCGTGCCCCGCGCCGCCGTGCACGTGCACGTCCACGAACCCCGGCGCCAGGGTCAGCCCGTCGAGCCGCTCCACGTGTGCATCCGCCGGCGCTGGGAGTTCCGACGTGCGGCCCACGCGCGCAATTTTGCCGTTGTCCACGATCACCGTGTGGTCGTCGGCCACGCGGAACGGCGTGACGAGGCGGGCGTGTGTGAGTGCGAGAGACAAGATGCAAAGATCCTCAGTCGGTGGTGCGGCTTCCTCGTGGAATGACGCTACCCATACTAACCGATGAGCGGCCGAAATGTTTCGGGAATGTCCGAAACTGTTGAGGTCTGCCTGCTGAGCAACCCCATGGAGCCTGTCTCGACAGCCTTTGTCCTTGGGCTGAAGCCCAAGGCTATACCCCGGCACCCCGTCGGGGTGCGTGCATGAGCCTTCGTATCGGGCGGAGCGCGAGTGACGCTCTTCGGATTTGGCAAAGTGGAAGACTTTGTCGGCTGAGGAAGGTATGATAAGATATTGTTATTGGCACAGGAGTGAAGTCCATGGCCCTGATCATCTTCTTCTACCTTGGCGCGGCGGCCGCGGCGATCATGCTCGCGCTGTCGGTGGGCACTTTGGCGGCGTACGTGGCCAGGGGCTTCGCCAAGCGCCGGGCGGGGGACGTGGCCTATGGGGAATCGCTCGGGATCGCGTTTCGCTACGGCATCATGGCCGGGATCGCGGCCGCGTGGGGCGTGATGGGCATCGCGTTCATGTACTTTCGGCGCACGCGCTACGTGGTCATCGACAACTGGTGGTCCGTCACGTGGATCTTCAACGGGGTGGTGGCCTGCGCCGCAGCGTTGCTGTTGTTGGCGTGGTTCATCCGGTCGATCATGCTCAAGGTGCGCGGCCGCATCGAGCCCGAGTCCTATCGCAAGCAAATGGTCGCCGCAAGTTGCGCCTATCTGTGCGTATGGATGAGTGCGCTGGCCGCATACCGGTGGTGCTGGTACCCCTGGTTCCGGGCCTGTGCCAAGCGCACGATTGAAGAGGAAAACTTCGACCCTCGCATTGCGCCGGCGCTGGACACGTTCGTGCGCCAACTTTCGCCAGAGGAGGAGCAAGAGTTGGCCGTGTGGATGACGCGGCACGAGCGCGCAAGTACGCGCTTTAACGCGGCGTACATCTTGGCCAAGCGCAAGGAGCCTCGTGCGCTTGATGCCGCGGCTGAAGCGCTGGCCCGCATCGAGTCTGCCGACGTGCCCCGGCACGGGCGCTACCGGTTTGGTGTCGCGTACGCGAAAACAGCGCTGATGCAGGTCACCGGCTTCCGCGCACCGAACGACCTGACTCCGCCGACCGCAACCGAATGGGATCAATGGCTCAAGTGGTATCGCCCCCAAGGAACCTTCGTCAACCACGTGGGCAAACGGAAGTAGAGGGGAAGCGGAATGGGTGATGGGTGATGGTTCATGGTTGATGGCAGAGGCGCCTTGCGGCGAGCACATGAACCATCAACCATAAGCCATAGACCATCGGCGTGCCGAAGTGTCAGCGTACGCGTGCCCCGTTCCACAGACATGGGGCCGTCCAATCCACAGAGGACACCCCCCTGCATGTTCCCATTCGGCCCTAGCGCCAAATCGCTCGCGATGTTCTATCGCCAGTTCGCTACACTGTACGGATCGGGGGTGCCGATCAGCCGGTCCCTCGACGTGCTCGACCGCCAGGTGAAAGCCGGGGCCATTCGCCGCGCGGTGGCGGGAATCAAGAGTGACGTAGCTGGCGGCGACACGCTTGCCGACGCGTTCGCGAAGCAGCCGCGCGCGTTCCCCAAGATGCACGTCGCGGTCATCGCGGCCGGGGAACACAGCGGCAACCTGGAGCAATCGCTCGTGGGACTGGCGGAGTTGGTCGAGCGGCGCATGGCCATGCGCCGGCGCATTATCTCGGCGCTGATCTACCCCTTCCTTCTCTTCAATGCGATCGCGCTCATCCCGGCCGGCGCCCGCGCGTTCTTCCCCGCAACGCAGAACGTGTTCCCCATCGATCCGCTGCCGCTCCTGGTCGAGTTCTACGTCGTGCTCATCGGTGTGTTCCTCGCCGCGAAACTCGTGGGCGCGATGGGTGTGCTGAAGTCGCTGGGTGAGGGAGTTCTGCTGCTCGTGCCGTTCATCGGCGGCATCTGGCGCAAGGTCACACTTGCGCGCTTCTCCCGCTTGTTCGCCACCCTGTACCGCTCCGGCTTATCCGTGACCAAGTGCATTGAATCGGCCGGCGAGGCATCGGGCAGCATCGCGCTCGACCGTGCGGCGGCTCGCGCGTCGGAGCGTGTACACGCCGGCGATGCGCTCCAAGAGGCCTTCGGCCGCAGCCGGCTCTTCAACGCCATGTTCGTGAACATGGTCGCGACCGGCGAGGAGAGCGGCAACCTCGACGAGATGCTCGACAAGGTGGCCGAGTACCACGAGGGCCAAGCCGAACTTGCGATCGAGGCGCTCGTCAAGATCGTCCCGCTCGCCATCTACCTCGCGGTCGCGGCCTGTGCCGCGGTGACGATCATCGGCGCGTTCAAGAAGCTCTACTCCGAGGCGGGGCTGATGTGAGGGAGGTCTCTTCCCGCTCTTACTCCTCGTCTTACTCTTAGTCTTACTCTCCCTGCCCCGTCTGTCGAACGGCAGAGGAGTAAGACTAAGAGTAAGACTAAGAGTAAGAC
>JAJRTI010000953.1 GCA_024278415.1 Planctomycetota bacterium
CCCAGGGTTGCGAGCGTCGCTCGCGAACCCTGGGCTGATATCCGGAATCCCGTTGGGATTCAGATACCTCAACACGCGGCGTTGCACGGAAGCTTTGACAGTATCCGGTATCTGGCTGTTGTACTTGGCTGAAGTGTTACGTCGTCTCCAAGACGGGAAAACGTGACATTTGTGTCAAGTTTGTCTCGCCCGCACGGGGCTCGTCCCCGTGTTGCGATGATTGCCGACTACTGCCAAGCGGCCTCCTAGCGTTGCCCCCGCCGCCTTGTTTGGCGCTCGGCTACGCCGAGCGCCAAACAAGGCGGCGGGGGGAGCAAGGGGCGGCTACTTGCTCCCCGTGGTCGGCAACCACCGCTCCGCTGGGGGCGAGCCCAGCGGGGGCGGGAAGCCCCTGGGCGTCGTGAGCAGACCCAGTGACACCTGGACGGCTTGAGGCGAGGCTTCGCTAGCCATCACCCATCACCCATTAACCATCAACCATTTCCCCATGCCAACCAAAGATTATACGTTCGCCGAGATTGAGCCCAAGTGGCAAGCCTATTGGGAAGACACCGGCCTGTTCGAGGCCAAGCGCGACTCGAATAAGCCGAAGTACTATTGCCTGACGATGTACCCGTATCCTTCGGGCGCGTTGCACATGGGGCACGTGATCAACTACACGATCGGCGACGTGATCGTGCGCTACCACCTCATGAAGGGCTACAACGTGTTCTCGCCCATGGGCTGGGACTCGTTCGGCCTGCCCGCGGAGAACGCCGCGATCAAGCTGGGCATCCACCCGGAGGACAGCACGAACGCGAACATCGACAAGATGCGCGCCCAGATCAAACGCGCGGGCTGGGGCTACGACTGGAGCCGCGAGGTCGCCACGAGCCACCCGGGGTACTACAAGTGGACCCAGTGGCTGTTCCTGAAGTTCTTCGAGAAAGGCCTCGCCGTCAAGAAGCACGCGCCGGTCAACTGGTGCCCAAGCTGCAATACCGTGCTCGCGAACGAACAGGTGCACGCCGGCACCTGCGAGCGCTGCAACACCGAGGTCGACCAGAAGGATCTGGACCAGTGGTTCTTCACCATGTCCCAGTACGCGCAGCGCTTGCTGGACAACCACGAGAAGCTGAGCGGCTGGCCGGAGCGGGTGATCAAGATGCAGCAGGAATGGATCGGCCGCAGCGAGGGCGCGCAGGTCGATTTCACCATCGCCGAGACCGGCGAAGTCCTGTCGTGTTTCACCACCCGGCCCGACACGCTATACGGCGTCACCTTCATGTGCCTCGCGCCGGAGCACCCGATCATCGAGAAGCTGGTCGCGGGCAAGCCCAACGAGGCGGAGGTGATGGCCCAAGTGCGCAAGATGCGCTTGCAGGGAACGATCGAGCGCGAGGCCGCGGGCACCGAGAAGGTTGGCGTCGCGACCGGATGCCACGTCGTGAACCCGGTCAATGGCGAGAAGGTTCCGCTGTGGGTCGCGAACTTCGCGGTCATGACGTACGGCACCGGCGCGGTCATGAGCGTGCCCGCGCACGACCAGCGCGACTTCGAGTTCGCCAAGAAATACGACATCCCCATCCGCATCGTCATTAGCCCCAAGGGCGAGACGCTCGACCCGGCCGCGATGGAGTGTGCGTACGAGGACGATGGCGTGCAAGTGAACTCCGCGCAGTTCGATGGCATGCCCAACCGCGAGGCGATCTCGGCCATTGGCGCGTATCTGAAGGAGATTGGCAAAGGCGGGCCGACCGTGAATTACCGCCTGCGCGACTGGCTGCTGTCGCGGCAGCGCTACTGGGGCGCGCCCATCCCGATCATCTACTGCGACGACTGCGGCATCGTGCCCGTGCCTGAGGCGGACTTGCCGGTCGTGCTGCCGCGCAACGTCGAGTTCAAGCCTACCGGCGAGAGCCCGCTCGCGTCGTGCGAGGAGTTCGTGAACTGCACGTGCCCCAAGTGCGGCAAGCCGGCCAAGCGCGAGACGGACACGATGGACACGTTCGTCGACTCGTCGTGGTACTTCCTGCGCTACTGCTCCCCGCGCAACGATCAGCAGGTGTTCGACGCGGACGACGTGAAGTACTGGATGCCGGTGGACCAGTACATCGGCGGCATCGAGCACGCGACAATGCACCTCATCTACTGCCGCTTCTTCACCATGGTTTTGCACGATCTGGGGCTGCTGGACTTCGACGAGCCGGCCACGAATTTGTTCTGCCAGGGCATGGTGTGCAAGCTCTCGCACTATTGCGAGAAGTGCAAATGGCTGCACGAGGACGACGTGTTCGATGGCAAGTGCCAGAAGTGCGGCGCCGAGGTCGTGAGCGAAGTCGCGAAGATGAGCAAGACCAAGCTCAACACCGTCAGCCCCGACGAGATCATGGAGAATCTGGGCTGCGACACCGCGCGGCTGTACATGCTGTCCGACACGCCGCCCGACCGCGACCAGGTCTGGAGCGACGAGGCGCTGCACGGCGCCCACCGCACCGTGCGGCGCATCTGGACCCTGGTGCAGGAGAGCATCGAGAAGGTGCAGGGCGTGGACGCGTTCAAGGGCGACGTGGCATCGCTGGACGATGCGAGCGCGGGGCTGTACCGCAAGACGCACGCGACGATCAAGCGGGTCACGTCGAGTATCGAGGGGGACTGGAGCTTCAACACTGGCATCGCCGCGGTGCTGGAGCTGCTGAACGAGACGCGCAGCGCGAAGGCCGCGAGCCCGGAGGTGCTGCGCACCGCGCTCGAGACCATGGTCGTGCTGCTCGCGCCGATCACGCCGCACCTATGCGAGGAGCTGTGGCGGGCCTTAGGCCATGAGCCCACGATCTTCCACGTGCCCTGGCCTGAGCACGACGAGGCCGCGCTGGTGCAGTCGGCCATCGAGTTGCCCGTTCAGGTCAATGGCAAGGTCCGCGGCCGGATCAACGTGGCCGCAGACGCGGACAACGCCACGATCGAGTCCGCGGCCCTGGCCCACGAGGACGTACAGAAGTACCTCGAAGGCCGCAAGCCAAAGAAGGTGATTGTGGTGCCGGGCCGGTTGGTGAATGTCGTGGGCTAGTGTCGCGTCCCGCAAGTTCGTTTACCCAATCCGGCGCACAGGTTGGGCAATGCCTGCCAATTCTGTCTGCCGCGACCCTCGGTGGATTCATCCCCTGCCCGGGGTCCGGCGCCTCATGTCGCTACGCCGTAGGCGCTATACCCCAAAGCCCAGGGTTAAGCGTAGCGCACCCCTGGGAAACCCTTGTGGAACGCCGTCGGCGTTCAATCGTTTTGTGGTCGTGCACCCAGGGTAGCCGCATTCTGCGGCTACCCTGGGCTCTGTTGTCAAACCCCGTTCGGGGTTTGCGCCCAATTGCGCCCCCTGTGGCGTTGGGGGAGTGCGTTTGGCCAATCGGACGACGCGGGTGTCCAAGCACAGCCCCACCTACTCAGATAGGCATACGAACTTGCGGGACGCGACACTACATGTGCAGACGGCCCGCATTCTGGCGAATTCGGCTGCGGAGCGCGATCCTACAAATCCACACGCTTGCCAGTCGTTGCGGCCTCGTGGATGGCTTCCAAGACGCGCATGGCTTGGTACCCGTCCTCGATGCTTGCGACAGGTTGCTTGCCGGCCATGATGCACTCGGCGAAGTGTTCGAGTTCCTGGAGGTAGCCGAGCCCGCCGTACCCGGGAACCGCGGGGCTGAAGTTCCACGTTTGGAACGAGTGGTTGTTGTAGTCGAAGCCGGCCTCGCCGGTCCACATGGGCGGAACGGCGCATTTGAGGTCGCGCGCGTTTTGCACTTCCACGAATGCTCCGGCCGCGCCGAAGACGCGATGGCCGGTCCAGTACGGCGCGCGGGAAGCCATGGATAGCGTGCCTGTTGCGCCGGACGCGAACGTGAGGTTGACCGCGCAAGAACTGAAGTTGTCTTGCGTCGCGAGCGCGGACGCACTGACTTGGGCCACGTCTCCCATGAGCGCACGCGTGCAGTCGAGCAGGTGGACGCCTTGGCCGAGGACGTAGGCTTGGAGCGCGTCGTTGGAACCCCAGATGGGCGCGACAGGCCCGGGCGCGTAGAACCAGCCGTGGCAGTGGCTAGGCGCGCCGAACGCGTCTTGGGCCATCAAGGCTTGTGCGCGCTGATAGGGGGGAGCGTGGCGCCAGTGCGTGGCCATCATGCCCAGCGCGCCGGAGGCCTGGGACGCATCGACCAACTCTTTCGCCAATGCCGCGGTCATGGCAAGTGGTTTCTCTGTGAGCACGTTTATTCCGCGGCCGAGTAGATCCTTGGTGATAGGCTGCATCATCGGGGGCGGGCCCACGACGATGACGCCATCGGGCTCGACCTTCTGGAGCATTTCGTCGTAGTCGGAAAACGACTCCGCGACGCCCCAGCGTGTGGCTGCGGTCTGGGCCTTGGCTGCGTCGAGGTCGCACATCGCAACCATGTCGAGGTTCGTGGCCAGGTGGGCATTGGGCATGAGGGTGCGGCTGGAGTGGCCGCCACAGCCGATAAAGGCGATGCGTGCGTTCTCGCTCACGGGTAACTCCTTCGGGTTTTGAGAGGGAACTGAAAGGGCGCAAGGGATGCCAAGGCTTTACATGGTGTCATTCCGAGCGAAGGGAGGAATCTCGCACGTCGAGGGGGAGAGATCCTTCGCGCAGCAGGTCCTGAGTGTCTGTCGCGAAATGCCGACATATGGGCGCTCGTAGTGCGCGCACGTCAATGTGCGAACGCGTCCGCGTACATTTCGCGACAGACACTCCTGAGCAAAGCCGAAGGGCTCAGAATGACAACATTGGCGTGGGTGTTGCCAGTCTGAGCCCTATCTGCTCTGCCTCCGCGTCCTCTGCGCCTCTGCGGTTACTCTTCCTTCTCGTAATCGAACTTGATGTCGCGCGTGTTCTGTTCGTCGCCGGTGGGCACAGTCAATGGCCCGTATAGCTCAGGGCGTCGCGCGCGAATCCAGCGACGGCCGGAGCTGTTGTCGATCAAGGACAGGTCGAGGTCGGCCACGACCATCGCGTCGTCCGCCTTCCCCGTCTCCGCGAGGATGCGGCCGTAGGGGTCGAGGATCATCGCGTTGCCTGTGCGGATTTCATCGTCGTCGATCCCCACGCCGTTGGCGAAAAGCATGAAGAACCCGTTGTCGTGCGCGCGGGACGGGAGCCAACGCATGAGCCAGCCGCGGCCCTTCTCGCTGCGCAGCTCGGCCTCGATGGCTCCTGGGTTGGCCTTGCGGTTGTGCCAGAGGTTGAAGTCGATGGTGCCCATGAGATGCGGGTTGCCGGTGTAGCAGCCCCCGGTCTGGTGCGGCGCCATGAGCACCTGCGCGCCCTTGAGCGCGGTGATGCGTGCGTTCTCGTTGATGTTGTTGTCGTAGCAGATCAGCACCCCGGCCCTGAATCCGTGCGGAGTGTCGAACACAGTGAATTCATTCCCGGATGCGCAGTGCTCGCTGATGAAGCAGTGGATCTTGCGATGCCGCTGGAACTCGCCGTTGGGCATGGCCACGACGTACGAGTTGTAGAGCGCACCGTCGTCGGCGACCTCGATGAGTCCGGCGCCGATGGTGAGGCCGTGTTCTTTCGCGAGGCGCATCAGCTCCTGCGACGACGGCCCGTCGAACACGGGCTCTGCAAGCGCAAGCAGTTGCTCCTTGGAGAGCTTGCGCAGGTGCCAGTAGCCGGTGATGCAGCATTCGGGGAACGCGAGGATCTGCACGCGTTGCGCGGCGGCATCCGCGGCGAATTGACGGATCTTTGCGAAGTTCGCGTCCTTGTCGTTGGGTGTGTGCTCGAACTGTATGGCCGCGGCGCGCACCGTATCCATGTGGTCTCTCCTGCTTTGTTGTGCCATGAGGCCGGCGGAGTCGGGGGAGTATAAGGCGGGGTCATGGGTTGGTCAAGGTGGCGGCCGGTAGGCGAAACTAAACCGGCAGATAGATGCCACGGATAGCAGGGCGGACCCACGGATGCAGACGGAGTGGGTCTACATCTGTGGAGCCGTCATCCCATCTCCCCACGCAGCGTCTCAAGATATGCCCGAATGTTCTCCACCGGCGTCTCCGGCATGATCGCGTTGCCCGCGGCGAGGATGAGGCCGCCGTCGGGGCGATAGAAGGTCTTCATGCGTTCGTAGCACCCCGCGCGGACCTCGTCGGGGGTGCCGAAAGGCAGAAGTTGTTGCACGTCCATGCCGATCCAGAAAGCGATGTGGCCGCCATAGTCCCGGGCGATCTGTGCGTCGTCCATCGTCCCCACTTGAATCGGATGGATCGCGTCGATGCCGACCTCAATGAGATCGTCCATGAGTTCGGTGTTGTTGCCGCAGGTGTGCAGCCAGAAGTCCAGGCCGTTCGCGTGCAAGCACTCGGCAAGCTGTCTGTAGTAGGGCTTGTAGATGGTGCGGAACGTGGCGGGGCTCATGAACAGGCTGCGTTGTGTGCCGAGGTCATCGCCGGCCCACACCCCGTCCGCGCCGGCATCAGCCGCGCGCTTGGCCCACACGCGGTAGATGCCCATGAGCGCATCCATGACGACGCGCAACTTGTCAGCATGGTCCATGAAGTCGAACAGCAAGGCTTCGAGCCCGCGGATGTAGGCGAGCCGTTGGTGGAAGTAGTGGCCGAAGCCCACGAGGATGTAGCGGTTCGGATGTTGCTCGCGCTGGCGAGCGATGCCATCGGTGATGCCGGGCCGGTGCGCGGTCGGCAACTCGGCGAGGAACTGATCGAGTTCGCTCCAGTCGGCGATGACCGGGCAAGAGTCGATGGCTACCCCCTCGGGCTTGGTCTTGTCGCCGAAGGCCCAGCGGTACGTCGGGTCGTCTGCCGGCGCGTTCCAGTAGTCCACGCTCATGCCGGCTTGGAGCGTGTCGTCTGGGAACTCGGCTTGAAGCTCGGCGAGCGCGTCGCCCAGCGCGGCCTTGGTCTCAGCATTGACCCAGAGCGTGTTCGCGGAGGCCGGCCGCGGGGGGCCTTGAAAGCGGAGCGCGGCGCGGACTTGGTTGCGGGTGAGTGGAGGCATGGGGATATGAGGGGCGCTGAAGGGGTGACAAGGTGAGCGGGATTGTAGCATAGGCCGTTTGCGGAAGTGGTTCCTCGCTGCAAAAGCCGCGCGCCCCATCGCTTCCTTGATCGTGCGCACGGTCGGCGATATACTCCCCGTTTCGCTGTTTGAGCCACAACATCCAGAATCCCCATCGCTCGGAGTATCGCGCATGGCCGGTCGACAGTACAGCATGGAACCCAAGAACGTCCCCCAAGTGGACACGCCTTTCCGGCGCATTGTGACGCCGATCCCGGTCCCGGAGTCCATTCCGATTCTTGAGCGCTTGCGCACGTACGAACCGCAGTCCATGAGCGGGCAGCCGCTCGTGATTTGGGACCGCGCGGAGGGCGTGAACGTGTTCGACAAGTGGGGCAACATGTGGCTCGATTGGAGCTGCGGGGTGCTCGTGACGAATGCCGGCCACGGCCGCAAAGAGATCGTGGACGCGATCGTCGCACAAGCGACCAAACCGATGCTTCACAACTACTGCTTCCCCAGCGAGGCGCGGGCCGATCTGACCCAGAAGCTCGTCGAGATCGCGCCGGAGGGGCTGGACAAGGCGTTCCTCCTCACCACGGGATCCGAGGCGACTGAGAACGCGATCAAGCTCTCTCGCACGCACGGCCAGGCCGTCGGTGGCCCGGAGAAGATTGTGTTCGTGTCCTACGTCAATGGTTTTCATGGCCGCACCCTTGGCTCGCAGCAGGCCGGCGGCATGCCCGGCGGCAAGGCTTGGATCGGGAACCTTGACCCCGGCTTCGTGCAAGTGCCGTTTCCCGATGGATTCCGGGGCAAGGACCTCACCTTCGATGGATTTCTCAACGCGCTCGCGAGCCAAGGCGTCGATGGGAAGAACGTGTGCGGCGTCATGTTAGAGACCTACCAAGGCGCCGGCTGCAACCTCGCGCCGAAAGAGTACATCCAGAAGCTGCGTGCGTGGTGCGACGCGCACGACGCGCTGCTGATTTTCGACGAGGTGCAAGCCGGTTTCGGCCGCACGGGCAAGATGTTCGGCTTCGAGCACTACGAGACCACGCCCGATCTCTTCTGCTGCGGCAAGGGCATTTCGAGCGGCATGCCGCTCAGCGCGGTGGTCGGCCGGGACGCGGTGATGAACCAGTTCGCACCGGGCGCGATGACGAGCACGCACACCGGCAACCCTGTCTGCGTGCGCGCCGCGCTGGCGAGCATCCGCCTCCTCATCGACGAGGGCCTTGTGGAGAACGCCGCGAAGATGGGCGAAGTGCTGTTTGCCGAGCTTGGCAAGATCGCGGAGAAGCACGCGCGCGTCGTGCGGTCGCTCCAAGGCCAGGGCCTTGTGGCCGGCATGCACATCTGCAAGGAGGGCTCCGAGGAGCCCGACGCGGACCTCGCGTTCGAGATCAACGGCCGGTGCATTGAGAAGGGCCTGCTCATGTTCAGCCCCGTCGGCCCGGAAGGCGAAGTCATCAAGATCGCTCCGCCCCTGTGCATCACCGAAGACGCGGTGCGCGAAGGCTGCGCGGTGCTCGCCGAGGCTATGGACGAAGTGTGCTGAGCAGCAGGCCGCGAGCTAGTGGCGCTTGTTGGCCGCGCACTGCCAGGCGACACACGGGAGTCAAAAGGCAACGAAAAGTGGATCGCAAACCGCACCACAAGGCGGGCTGCGCCCGCAACCCAATTTCGCGTTATCCACAGACGCCCACAGATACCCACAGATTGCGCAGATCAGAGGAGACGGCGTTTGCCCCATCTGTGTGATCTGTGGGTATCAGTGGACATCTGTGTTTCCCTTGCCGTTCAACTCCGTTGCTGTAGCAGGGAACTGAAGCAGACTGGCAACGGAATTGGACGGCAACGGAATGCGACCATCCCAGTCATA
>JAJRTI010000954.1 GCA_024278415.1 Planctomycetota bacterium
AAACCTCCAGCGCGTGTCCTGGCGCTACTACGACGGCCCCCTCGTCTATCTGCCGCAAGGCTGGCAAGGCAGCGACCCGCGCTGCAAGGGCAATTTCGCCAAGCGCAGCGCTATCTCCCGGGGCGCCACCAAGCCGGCCATCAACATGCACCCGCCCTGGGTTCCAGGTGGCGGCACGATCTTCGCCGACTACCTCGTGCGCCTTCCCAAGACCACGCCCATCAAGCTCACCTTCGCCAACGCGATCCGCGACCACAACCCGGAGACGGAGCCTCCGAGCGACGGCGTCACCTTCCGCGTGTGGGCCGGCGAGCAGATGCTCTTCGAGCGCCACACGGACAGCAAGGTTTGGCTCGAAGGCGAGGCGGACTTGAGCGAGTTTGCCGGCAAGGAGATTCTGCTCCGCCTCGAAAGCCACCCCGGCCCCCAACACAACACGTCCTGCGATTCGAGCTACTGGGCCGAGCCCACGATCATCGCGGGCACGCCGCCGAAGCAACTGACTGAGGCCGACAAGGAGGCCTTGCGCGAGCGCGCACGGCAGGCGGTGAAGCGCGGCAAGCCCGGCGCTAAGGATGAGGTCGTGTTCCAATTGGGCGAGAGCGGCGACGCGTGTGTGGCCGCTATTGTGCTGGGTCCGACAGGCGTCCTCGATGGGTACATCGGGATTGGGAAAGGCGAGCAGTGTGTTGTGTTCGACGGCCTTAGGGTCAGCGTCGCCGGCCAGCGTGTGGGAGACGCGGGCGCGCATGTAGTCGGTCGGCGCCGGGCGCCCGACGCGCGTAAGTTGTACGACGAAACGTTCGTTCTTGGCGTCGGTGGCAAGCAAGCAAGGCTCCGCGTTCGGGTGGAGCCGAAAGGGCAAGGGCTTAAGATCCGCGTCAGCTCCGCCGACGCGTCCGCGGGGCATGAAGGGGAAGCCTCGCTCCAAGTGGATCCCGAACTCCGCATCACCGACATCGCTCTCGGCCCGGCCGACCAGACCGCGCCGCGCGTGTACTACGGCCACGGGTACTGCATCGTGGAGCCCAAGGCTTTCCGCGCCGGCTTCGGCGGGCACAACCTGTCCACGAGCCACGTCGGCTTCGACTTCGAAAGCGGCGTCTCCCTGGTGATGGCTTCTGATACGCCGCCGGATTACTTGGGCGTCGATCCGAAGTCCCACACGTACTCGTTGCACACGCACATGAATTCGACGCTCACGCTCGTGCCGAGCCTGAAGGGAGCGTTCGACGCGGCGGTCAAGTATCGGCCGCTCTACGACAAGAAGGCCGCGGGCGGTTTCAGGCGCAAGGCCGGCCGCTTCGTGTTCGACATCTGGGGCGGCCGCTACGCTGAGATCGCGGACACGATGCAGGAGATGATCGACTACGGCCTCACCGACTCGATGCTCACCGTCCACGTGTGGCAACGGTGGGGCTACGATTATCGCCTGCCCGACATCTGGCCGCCGGACCCGCGCTTCGGCACGGTTGAGGACATGCGCAAGATCGCCAAGGTCTGCCGCAAGTATGATATCCCCTGGGGCTTGCACGACAACTACATCGATTTCTATCCGGACGCGGAGGGATACACGTACGACCGCATCTGCTTCACTCCCGGCGGGAGGCCGATCAAGGCGTGGATCAACACGGGCCGCGACGCGCAGAGCTACCGATGGCGGCCGGACGCGTTTGCGCCGTTCATGAAGCGCAACTTGAAGCTCATCAAGGCGGGAGTCGCGCCAACGGCCTACTTCATCGACGTGTTCACCTCCGCGCGCACCTTCGACTTCTATGACAAAGACGGGGGCTTCCACCCCAGCACGGAGACGCGCAAGTGCTGGGGCGAAACGTTTGCGTGGATTCGCGACTACCTCGGGGGCAACGCGCCCACCACCTCCGAGGCTGGCCACGACCAACTCGTGGGCTACCTCGACGGCGCGGACTGCCAGCACCTCCAACTCACGAACGAGACCCGCCCGCGTGGCCAACGCCACTGGTTCTACATCCACCTCCTCCACAAGGACTGGGAGCGGGTACCCTGGTTCGACGCGGTCCTGCACACCAAGTTTAGCCTCCACGGCGTGGGCTACTCCGGGCGCTACCAAGGCGGCCGGTCCCGGCGCGACCACGGCATCGTGAGCGACGACTACCTCAGTGCGGAAGTGCTCTTCGGCCACGCGCTCATGATGGACCGCGGCGGCTTCGGCCGGCCGGCCGTCGCCAAGTACTGGCTTGCACAGGACTTCATCCGCAGCACCGCGCTCGATGAGATCGCGGACGTGCAGTTCGCCGATGGCGACATTCATCGCCAAGTCGTCACGTGGCATTCGGGCGCCAAGGTCTATGTCAACCGTGGCGAGAAGGATTGGCCGGTTGCGGGCAAGGTGCTGCCGCAGTATGGCTACTTCGCCAAGAACGGCACGATCGAATCGAGCATCGAGCGCATCGACGGGATCTTCGTCGATCAGTCCCAAGCGCGGGGCCGCTGGTTCGTCAACGCCCGCACCGCGAACCCCGATCGACGCCTAGCGATCCGCCCCGAGGCGGAGCGCGTCGAGTATCTTGGCGGCAGGAAGTTCAAACTGCTCGTGAAGTGGCAGGCCGAGCGCCCTGCCCCCAAGGATCTGAGCATATTCATTCATTTCAGCAGTGGCCGCTCGAACCGCTCAGACAAGATCGCGTTCCAAGGCGGCCATGGTGCGGCGCCCACCAGCAAGTGGCGCGGCACATACGTGACCGGCAGCGACACGGTAGTGGCCGTTCCCAGCGAGTACGGCGCGGGCGAGTACGAAATCACCATCGGCCTGTGGGATCCCGCGGCAAGCCGGCGCTACCCCATGCACGGCGACGACGATGGCTCGACGCGATATCGGCTTGGCAAGCTTATTGTCGAAGGCGACGGCGCGCACGTGGCCAACGTGCGCCTCGTTAAGGCCGTGCCCAAGCCTGAGCCTGCCGCGCGCTTGAACGTGGACAAGAAACCTATCGACTTCGGCGTGTGCGTCACTGACGGCGCGTGCCGAATCGAGGCCAAGAGCGGCCGGGTCGTGATCACCCCATTGCCAAGGCAGCCAGCGTTCGCCCTGACGCTGAGGCTCGGCAAGATTGGTCTTGCCGGCCGCATGATTAGGTCGGTGCGCGCCCTTGCGCGCCCAGGCGGCGATGTACGATCCGTTCCATTCGAGCAGCATGGCGATACGGTGCAGTTCAGCACGCAGCTCGGCGAGTTCCAGTACATCCTGAGGTGAATGGAGCAACGTCATCATGTTCGCACTTGGCCCCATCGTCATCCTTGTTGTTATCGTGCTGGCAGTCGCCGGCTGGCTGGTGCTTCGCCACTTCGACCCGGAACGTAGGGACGACGCATGATCGAGATCGTCTTCGACCTGCCCGGCGACTTCGAAGTCCGAATCTCCATTTGGACGGCACTGATCATCCTGTTTGTCGCCGCGGCGGTCGCCTGGGGTCTGGTCATGTTTTGGCTTAGATCCATCCGGCGGCGTATGGAGATACACGACGACCATGCTTAGCCTATTCTGCCTTTTTTGGCTGCCCCTGCTCTCCGTGGCGCAGCAAGCCATTCCCCAGCCAGCCGAGCCGCGTTGCGCTCTCTCACCCCTCCCTATCATCGTTCGGATCATCATCGCCATCGGCATCCTCGCAATTGTCTGCATCGTAGGCTGGCGCGTCATCCCTAGCGCGTTCCGCGCCACAAAGCCGGCATCACAAGACGAACCCTCTGAGAACACGCACTCGTAATCCTGCCGCAGCCGGCACCGCCTCTCATCAACCATGAACCATCAACCATCTATCCCAATGGACACCCCCCAAAACCTCGCTCGCTACGGTACGCTCCTCATGGACAAGGAATACGTCGCTGGCCCCGGCGGCAACGTCAGCATTCGCTGCGGCGACGTGGCGTACATGACCCCCAGCGGCTTCGCTCTCGATGCGATCCGGCCCGAGCAGTACGTGCCCGTCGGAATCGAGACCGGCGAGCCGCGCGAAAGCCTCCATCGCCCCACGAGCGAAGTCTCGTTCCACCTCGCCATCTACCGGCGACGGCCGGACGTGAACGCGATCATCCACACGCACCCCCCCTACGCAACCGGGCTCGTGTCCGCCGGCCACAGGCTCGCGCCTATGACGCCTGACTACGTCGCGTACCTCGATCACGTCGAGATGATCGACTACATTGTGCCTACCGGCGGCGATCTGGCGGAAGCAGTCGCCAATGGTCTCGCGGAGTGCGACTGCCTCGCCATGATCAACCACGGCATCATCACCGTAGGTGCAAACCTCAAGGAAGCGTACTATCGCACCGACATCATGGAGGCGTCCGCCAAAATGCAGTTCGTCGCGATCACCGCTGGCGCGCCGAAGATCATGACGCCCGCACAGGTGCAAGAGGTCCGCGACCTCCGCACCGAGCAGTACCGGCGCAAGCTGCTGAAGGAAGGCAAGGGATAGTGCCGCCAGTGGCCAGTAACCAGTAACCAGTAACCGTGACCTGGAGATTCCATGAAACTCGTCACCTTCGCCATCGACGACTACGCGGGCATCGGCGCACTCAAGGGCGACGTCGTCTTCGACGTGCTCACCTGCGCGCATTTCCTCGATGTTGACGACCTTCGCCCCCTTATCGACGTGGCCGACATGCTCGATCTCCTGGACCAGAAGGACGCCGGGCTTGCCGCGGCCGCGAAGGCCGTGGCCGCGGCGGAAGACGCGCTCAAGGAGCCCTGTGAGCCATTCGCACACGCGCTCGACGACGTGCGACTCCTCGCGCCCGTGATGCCGCGCAAGCTTCTCTGCCTGGCTGGCAACTATGCGCAGCACATCGAGGAAGGCGGCGGCAACTGCCCGGGCAAGGACACGATGACCCCGAGGTTTTTTATGAAGCCACCGACCACGACCGTCACTAACCCCGGCGAGCCCATTGTCATCACGCCCAACTGCCAGCACATCGACTGGGAGATCGAGATGGGCGTGGTCATTGGCAAGCGTTGCAAGTGCGTCTCAGCCGCGGAGGCCGAGGACTGCATCATGGGCTACACGCTCGTGAACGACGTGTCCGAGCGCAAGCTGAAGGTCGTCGAGCACCGCGAAGAACGTGAGATGGACGGGTTCTTCGACTGGCTCAACGGCAAGTGGCTCGACACGTTTGCCCCCATGGGCCCTTGCATCGCCACGAAGGACGAGATCGCGGATCCGCTTGACCTGCGCATCTCGCTTTCGGTCAATGGCGAACTGAGGCAGGACGGCAACACCGGGCAGATGATCTTCACCCCCGCGGAGCTGATCGAGTTCATCACACAGTATGTCACACTGGAACCGGGCGACGTCATCTCCACGGGCACCCCGGCTGGCGTGGGTTCCACGAGCGGGACGTTCCTGAAAGACGGTGATGAGGTCGTTGGGGAGTTGGAGGGCGTGGGCAAGCTGATGAATCCCGTCCGCGCCGGGGAGTGACCTCGGCGGGGCGAGGCGACGTGGAAGCCCCACACGTGCGGGAATCGCACCGTGTCCCCAGACCCAGAACGAGAAACGCCGATCGGCCGGTGAGTCATCCGGCGAATCGGCGTTTCCGTGGCGGTGACCCCAAGGGGATTTGAACCCCTGTCGTCAGGATGAAAACCTGATGTCCTGGGCCTGGCTAGACGATGGGGCCACGGGCGTGAGAGCAGAAGGACTCGAACCTTCGACCTACGGCTTAAAAGGCCGTTGCTCTACCAACTGAGCTATGCTCCCGTATGCGAGCGTTGGGGGCCCAGCAGCAAGCAAATCAGTATAGCGGATGTGCGCGCGATTTGCAAGAGTGCGATTGCGCTACGCCGGATGTCCCTTGCGTGGAATGGAACACAGATCTCCGCGGATATCCACAGATCACACAGATCGGAAGGAGGAGTCCATCCGCATCTCTGATTCCGATCTGGGCAATCTGTACTACTAACGTCGAGGACATCGAAGTTTCTTTGCACCTTTCACGCGGCGGCATCCGTAAGCTGCGTGATGTCGGCCTCTTAGCAATCACCGCCCGCATGGGGTCTAAGCCACCAAAGGCGGCAAAGCTGTCCCCATGGTCTGTGCCAATCATGCTCTGCATCCGTGGGTCCGCTCTGCCATCCGTGGGACTTCTCCGACCTCTTTGGTTGCGGCCAACGGCCGCGCTAGGGATATCTGTGGGCATCTGTGGCTCCTTCGCGCACCCCCATGTCAAGACCGTTCGCATTTGGATGAACTGGGATGTCCCCTTGCGTTGGTCTGGAGCAGCCGGGGCAAACGCAACGCAGCTTCGGCCTGCGCTTGATCGTGGACAGCCCGGGCACTATCATCTGCCTACCAAGGACCCCACAGCTTTTCGTTCAGCCAACCCACGGAGCCCGTCTATGGCAAAACGCAAGAAGACGACCAAGAAGCGGCCGAATGTCATCGTGTTCATGATGGACACGCAGGGCACGTTCAACATGTCGTGTTACGGGTATCACAAACCCACGACGCCCAACATCGATGCGATCGGCCGCGAGGGCACGGTGTTCCTCAACCACTTCGTGACCGCGCCGTGGACGCTGCCCGTGCATGCATCCCTCTTCACCGGCCGCTACGAATCTGGCCACGGCGCCGGCGCACAACACGAAGGCTTGGAGCCGGGCTTGCCGAGCCTGCCGGAGGTCCTGACGCGCAACGGCTACCGCACGGTCGGCGTCTGCAACAACGGCTGGGCGCTGCGCGACGACCCGTGGAACCCCGGCCCTGGGTTCGAGGAGCACCTGCACTACAACCTCAAGTCCGACGTGGACCCCGAGTTCGTCCACGATCCGTCGCTCGGCGACGACAACGCTTCGCTTGCCATGATCGGCGTGGCCAAACGCTGGATCGAGGAGAACGTGCTCGGCAAGAAGAAGCCGTTCTTCATGTTCCTCAACAACACCGCGCCGCACGACCCATACGCGCCCCCGGAGCCCTTCCGCAGCCAGTTCCTGGACAAATACATCTCCTTTGACAAGGCGTTCGCCGCGAAGGGCGGGCAGGCGGTATCGACCACCGGCAAGGCCGCACTCACGTGGCAGGAGTGGCAGTGGCAACGCGAGCTGTACGACGGCGAGACCGCGTGTCTGGACGACCGTATCGGCACGTTCGTGAAGGTGCTCAAGGACATGGGCATCTACGACGACACGCTCTTCATCGTCACGGGCGACCACGGCGACAGCTTGGGCCAGCACATCGGCGCCGCGTATCACACGCAGAACGCGGTGTACGACGCGATCACGATGACGCCGCTTGTGTGCCGGCTCCCCGGCGTGTTTCCCGAGAAGCGGTGCAAGGAACTCGTGCAAATCAACGACATCTTCCCTACGATCCTCGACATGCTGGGGCTCAAAGAAGAAGACGCACAGCAGAGTATCCAAGGTGCAAGCCTCTTGGACGCGCTCAAGGGCCCCACGCGCGAGTTCGCCCTTATCGAGGCGCAGACGCCGATCCACCCCATGCGCCGCGGATGGCAGGAAGACCCGGACTGCGACGTGCGGTTCATGGGCGCCGCGCTCAAGGCCGCGCGCACGAAACGCTACAAATACATCTGGCACGCCTACGGCCAAGACATGCTGTTCGATATTGTTCATGACCCCGACGAGCGGTGGAACATCATCGATCGCAGGCCAGAAGTCGCCAAACGCTTGATGCAACAGATGGAAGATCGCCTCATGAACATGGAGCAGCGCTACTACCCGGACTTCTTCCGTCCCGGCAACAAGCGCGATGCGGAGGCCGTGCGACGCCTGTGCGCGTGGGGGCTGTTCCGCCCAGGCGTTGTGCCGCCTTGGGATCCTAAGAACGTCCCGGAGTCGTTCTGACGCGCTGGGGGAACCTCCCGAAGGTTGCGAACCTTCGGGAGGCTGCCCGCGGCTACCGCGCCCTGACACATGGATCTACTCGCCGAACTTCATCGCCACTTCCGCTACGAGACTTTCCGGCTCGGCCAAGAGGAGGCCGTGCAGCGCATCCTCGCCGGCGAGTCGCTGCTTGTGGTCATGCCCACGGGATCGGGCAAGTCGCTCTGCTTCCAGTTGCCGGCGTTCATGGGCGAAGGCCTCACTCTGGTCGTGTCCCCGCTCATCGCGCTCATGAAGGACCAGGTCGATGCACTGGCCGAGCGCGACCTCGCTGCCGCGACTTGCATCAACAGCACAATTGACCCGGAAGAGCAGCGCGCGCGAATCGACGGCATGGCCACGGGCCAGTATCGCCTCGTCTACGTCGCGCCGGAGCGGTTCCGCAACGCGCGGTTCGTGAACAGCCTCAGCCGCATCCCACTCGACCGTCTCGTGGTCGATGAGGCGCACTGCATATCCGAATGGGGCCACGACTTCCGGCCGGACTACCTCTACCTGCGCGATGTCATCGCGAGCCTCGATGGGCCGCAGGTGATCGCACTAACGGCCACCGCCACGCCGCGCGTGCAAGACGACATCGTCGCCGCGCTCGGCGCGACGGATATGGGCAAGGTGGTGACAGGCTTCGACCGGCCCAACCTCCGCTTCGAGGTTCTCAAGTCCCACTACGCAGACGACAAGATCGCCGCCATGGAGCGCCTCGCGGCGCAACTCCAAGGATCGGGGATCGTCTACACCGGCACGCGCCGCGACGCAGAGACCGTAGCGGACCTGCTGCAACAGCAACTGGGCGAGGCTGTCGGTTGTTATCATGCCGGCCTCCCCGACGACGTACGCCGGCTGACGCAAGACACGTTCATGTCCGGCCGCACGCGGATCGTCGTAGCGACCAAGGCGTTCGGCATGGGCATCGACAAGCACGACTTGCGGTTCGTGGTCCATTATTCGATTCCTGGCAGTGTCGAGGCCTACTACCAGGAGGCGGGCCGCGCCGGCCGAGACGGCCAGCCCGCGCGGTGCATCCTGCTGTACACGCCGGCCGACCGCGGACTCCAAGAGTTCTTTATCGAGAAGGACGTGCCCAGCCAAGGGGACGTTTACAGCCTTTTCGACTCCATCGCGGCCCGTTGCTCCGCCGGCGACCAATGCGCTGTTGACAGCGACGAGGCCAAGGCTCAATTGGGGCTCCACCCCAACGCGACGGCCATCGCGCTGGCGCTGCTTGAAAAGGCAGGTGCGATCCAACGGCTCGATCGCACAGCCAGTGGCATGCGCGTGGCGCTAAAGGAAGGACGGGTGCAGGACGAACGGCTTGCCCATGCCTTCCATGATGCCTACCAGCGCCAGGACGAGAAGCGCGCGATGCTCGCCGCGATGGTCGAGTATGCAGAGACCGCGTCTTGCCGACGCCAGTACATCCTCGACTACTTTGGCGACTCCACGCGCTTGGCGTCCGCGGCCGCTTGTTGCGACAACTGCAACGACGTTGCGGCTCCGGTCGACTTTGCCGCTGGTGCGACCCCCAACAGCACCCACGTCGCGCATACCATCCTCGCGTGCGTCACGTCGCTGCCGTTCGGCGTGGGCAGGCAGAAACTCAGCGGCGTCTTGCGCGGCTCGAAGGCCAAGTGGGTCAAGCAGTTCAACTACCAACGCTCCCCCCAGTACGGCGCGCTGGGCGCATACACGGGCACTGTGATCGACAGCCTCATCAACCACTTGCTCGACGTGGGGTTGCTGACCGTCGAGCACGGCGAATTCCCGGTCATTGCGATCACCCCCCAAGGTTTGGAGATGCTGGAGCTAGGCGAAGCGGTGGCGTTGCCCGGCCTGGGCGAGCCACATGCCGCCGCCCCGAAACAAGCACGCGCGACATTCCACGACGTGGACCTCTCCGCGGCCGACCCCACGTTGTTCGAGGCGCTCCGCGAGTTCCGCACCCGCGAAGCCCGCGGGCGTCAATGGGCGCCGTTCCGGGTTTTCACTGATGACACGCTCAAGGCTATCGCCGCGCTGCGCCCCGCGACGGATGCTCAGTTGCTCGATATCCCCGGCGTGGGACCGAAGAAGCTGGATGACTTCGGAAACGAGGTGCTGGCCATCGTGAAAGCGCATCATGACTCGGCGCCTCGCGCTCCAGCCCAGCACGCGCCTGCGGCAACACCGCAAGACGCCGCCGAGCCAGGGCATGGTGGAGCGAACACGCTCGCCGGCCCTTGGGATGCCGGCTGGGCCGCGGGGCCCACGACAGCCGTGCACGAGGGACAGCGTGCGCGAACCCCTATCGGCAGCCTTATCTACGACCTGAAGTATAGGGCGCAGGCCGATCGCGCGCGCGACGCGGCGCAGCAGCTCGCGGGGATCCATGAAGCCGCGGGGGCGCTCACACGCGCCCATCTATGCGTGCCCGTGCCAAGCGCGAAAGCCGAGGGGGGCTTCGATGCGCCGGCGCAGGTGGCCATTGCCCTGAGCCGTTTGACGGGCATCCCCGTGAGCCTGGGCATCATCAGTCGCTCCCGCCCTGCCCAGCCGCAAGCCCAACTCCCGACGGACGAGGACAAGGAGGCCAATGTCCGCGGCGCGTTCCAAGTGGGCAACGCGGCCCGCATCAAGGGTACCCGCGTGGTGCTCATCGACGATTTCGTCGACTCCGGCGCGACTCTAGCCGAGTGCACGCGTGTCCTCCAGGCGGCTGGCGCGGCGAGCGTCTGCGTGCTCGCGGTCGGCCGCACCGTGCGGTAACGGGGCCGCTCGGCGCCTCACAAAGGCAGCGCGAACCGGAACACCGTCCCCTCCACCTCTGAGGTGGTGAAGCCCACCTTGCCTCCGAGGAGCTTCTCGCCGATCAGTTTCATGGCGAACGTGCCGATGCCACGCCCTGCGCCCTTCTTGGTGGTGAAGTGGCGCTGGAACACGCGCAGCGCAACGGCCTCGGGGATGGCCTTCTGGTTCCACACGTGGAAGACCATGGCGTCGCCCTCTTGCTCCGCCCACAACTGCACATCGCCCCCGCGGTCCGTCGCTTCGAACGCGTTGGCGACCATGTTCGTAAGCACGCGCACCGCGAGCGAGATGTCCGTGTACACCAACACATCCGGCAGCGGCTCGCGAATGGCCAGCGTCTTCGCTGTTGCCGCGGGGTGGGTCGTGAAAAGCGCTCGCACTTCCTCGATGATCCGTTGCACCGGCGTACGGTCCCGCCAAAGCTGGAACTCCCCTTGGTCCTTGCTCGCGAGCGACCGCTGGATCGCGACTTCGTGGGAGAGACGTTGCGAAAGCGCTCGCACGCGCGCCGCCATCTCACTCCGCTGCGGCTCCTTCGCCGACACGAGCTTTGCGCTCGCGCCTTGAAGGCCCATGATGATGTTGCCGATATCGTGGAAGAACGCGCGTTCCAGCGCCGCCCGCCACTCCTCGGCTGTAATGTCTTGGAGGAACAGGAGGACGAAAGTCTGTCCCTCGACCGTCATGCGCGACGCGCACACGCGCAAGCACATGTCGCTCGCATTGCCGTTGTCGCCCACCGTGAGCAAGCACTTCTGCTCTTCAGGCGCGCCTGAATCCAGCGTCGCCATAATGGCGATCGCGGCGCCACAGGTGGCGCAATACTTGCCCGTGCCGCATCCGGCAGCCATCTCCGCTGCGTGGGCACACTTGATCGCTTCGCCCGGCCGGAGCCCGATCACCTCCGCCGCGTCGTTGATCCCCAATCGTTCAATCAGAGCGTCGTTCACGCCCAGGATCTGCCGGTGCTCGTTGAGCACCGCGACCAGCCCCTTTACCGTCGCCAAGAGGCTCGCCACCACCGCGTGCTCGGTCACCAGCCGCACGTCGCGCTCCAACGCCTCCCGTGGCAGCCGTTCCGGGGATGCAAAGTGCGTCTCCAATTCTCTCGCACAGCTTCTATCCATCACGCTCATTCTGCATCTCCATTGAAAGCAAACGCCCTGCACGCCCCCGCGCCAGGGGCCGCGGCCGTTGACATTTTGCCGACATCTGATCGTATCCGGGGCAGCTTCCGGGGTCAAGTCGCCGCCCCACGCCGGCCGAGGACAACGACCGACAGCCTCGGCTACAGCAACTCTCCCACATTCTCACGCACCTTGCGAATCGCCTCCAACATCAGGTACATGTCCTCCATGCCGCCCAGGAACGCGCGATGGGTGATGCTGAGCGAGCGATTCGCGTGCAAGTCTTCCGCGACCGGGCAATGCGGGTTGCCCAGGTCCATCTGCTCGAAGACTGGGTTGTTGTAGATGGGCTGCCCGTGCGCGCCATCGCCGATCGGCAGACCTTCGGCCGCGACCGCGGCCTTGAACTGCGCCTTGGACAACCCCTCGAACTCGTCGGGGTTATAGAAGAAGTTCCAGTAGTAGAACCCCCAACGCGTCACACGCGGGTCGCGGTCGATGGGATCGACGCCGTGGATGCCTTTGAGCCCTTCCGCCAAGTGCTTCGTGTTGCGCTCACGGGCCGCGATCTGCTCGTCGAGCCGGGCGAGTTGGCAGAGCGCGACCGCGCCCTGGAACTCGGTCATGCGCATGTTCGACGCCACGCGGTGGAACTCGTAGAACGGCCGGCCCTTGATGCGGCCAATGTGGTGGTATGAGAACGCCAACTCGCCGAGCGCCTCGTCGTTGGTCACGACCGCGCCTCCTTCGCCGCAGGTGAGGGTCTTGCCCATCTGAAAGCTGAACCCGCCGAGGTCGCCGATGGCGCCGACGCGCTGGTTCTTCCACTCCGACCCGTGTGCGTGCGCGCAGTCCTCGACAACGCGAATGCCGCGCTTCAACGCGGCCTCCATGATGCGATCCATGTCGCAGGGGTACCCGCCGTTGTGCACGACGACCGCGGCGGTCGTGTTGGGCGTGATCGCGGCGGCCATCGCGCCGGGATCGATGTTGTAGTTCCGCGGGTCCACGTCCACAAAGATCGGCTTCGCGCCGACCAAGCAGATCGCGGTGGCGCTGGCGACGAACGTCATGGCCGGCACGAGCACGTCATCGCCCGGCTGAACTCCCGCGGCCTTGAGCGCGCACTCGAGCGCCTGGGTGCCATTGGTCACCGCTACGCAGTGTCTCGCGTGCTGGTACTCGCCAAACGCGTTCTCGAACTGCCCGACCTTGGACTCGGCCGGATCTTGGTACGCGCCGCGCCACCACTTGCCGCTTCGCACCACTTCGAGAAGCGCTTGCTCCTCGGCCTCGCCGAAGATGGGCCATGGTTTGCCAAGGGCACGGGTGATGGTCTTGGGACCGCCGTTGATTGCAAGCTTAGACATGTTCAGGCTCCGGTAAGAGACGCAACCGCGCAGAGATGCAAAAGACAGAACTCAGGGTTCACGATGCTACTCCACTTCGAGCCCGCTGATGGCGAGACAGCTCGGGCTCCACGCGGGGTTGCCAGCAGAACGGAAGTCGATGCTCTCGACCTCGCGCTCGGGGAAGGGGTTGGCCCATTCGAGCATGTAAACCGCGATCTTGTCCGTGCGTGCGTTCGAGCCCTTCCACGCGACCTTAGCGTTCGGCAAGTCTTGCGCTCGCTGATTCCACCAATTCGTGACTTCGATCTGTGCGCGCACGGGGATACGCTCCTTCGCGCCGCCGCGGTAGTTCACGACGTACTCGGCGATCTTGGACTTCGCGTAGCGCGTCTTGGAGTGGCTGAAGCCGGCCAGATGGAGGAACACGAGCTTGCCCACGCGCTTGCGCACGGGGATACCCACGACGTGCATGGGCAGCGACGCGTTGCCGTCGATGCGCGTGCCATCGGGCAACACGAGCGCATTGTTGAGGCCCATCGATCCGAGGCCCTTGTTCTGGCCGTGCGGAATGATCCAAAACGGCACGCCGCGGAACTCCTGCTTTCCCGTGGGCAGCCGCGCCAAGTCGTTGCCGTGTGCCGTCTTGAGCCGGCCGTTGCAGAACTTGCGGATGTCCACGAAAAAGTAGCCCTTCTCACTCACAGGCACAAGCGATAGCGCCCTGATCTGCACGCCCAGGTTCGTGAGTAGGATCGACGCAAAGCGTTGCGCACGGGTCGTGTCGTACGTCTCACGGTCCCATCGGAATTGGTTGATGACGACCTTGCCCTTGCCAAGCGGCATTTCGGCCAGCGCACCTGCCATGTCTATCCATTGCGTCACGTCCGTTCGGTTGATGGTGACGCGCCATTTGATCCGCTCCGTGGACAGCTTGCCGCGCTGCTTGCTCTCCCAAGCGAGGTCGTAGTTGCTGATGCCACGCGTGCCTTCCGGTCCTTTGATGAGTGAGACCGGCGCGGCTTGAGCCGCTTCAAGCGAAACCGGCGCGGCGAGGAGTTTCTGAAGCCGCGCTTCATCTCCCGGCTTCGCGGCTTGCACGAGCACCGTGCCTCCCGCCTCTGCAAACGTTCGCAAGCGATGCGCGTTGGGCATCGTGAGTTCTCCGGCATCCAGCAACGCTACGCCTGACTTGGGCAAGGCCGCGGCTGATGCGATCTGTGTGAACTGAGCCTTGATGTCGGACCGCAGTGCGTCCGCGAAGTGCGAGTTTTCCTCGGCCAGCACCGCGACGCTCGGCCACTCCTTTGGCTGGCGCTGGTCGAGATACTTCAGCGCGTTGGCCAGCAGGGTCGCCGCCATTGGCTCACGATCGAACTTCGAGACGAGTGCAAGCTGGGAAACGATGTACGCGCCGCGGCCATTGGGGATCTCGATCATGGGGCAGCGTTCGAGCTTGAGGTTGCTGTCCACGAGCGGGATAAAGTTGCCCACCGCGGGCTTGTACATCGAGAGCCGCGTTACGACGTGGTTGTCACGCCAAGCAGAGCAAGGCGCGGCGTTTCGCAGATTCGCCAGAATCGGGTGCTGGCCATCGCGCACGAACGCGGCGGTCTCGGTCGGCGATCCCCTGGCCGACACCAGTTGAAGCGGCACGGGAAGCCAACGCGGCATCACCTGCTGTTCGAGGCAGATGACGTTCCCCCCGCTGCGCACGAATTGCGCGATCGCGGAGGCCTGCTCCTCGATCTTCTCCGTCAGAGCATCCTTGCCGATGACGAGCAGGTGCAACCCGCGCAGCGCGGCCGCGCTTGGTGAGCGGATGGGCTTGGCCTTCACTCCAAGCGCGGCCAGCCGCGCAGCCGTCGTGCGGCGCGGGTCGTACAGGCCGACCGGCTTGCTCAACGCAATCTTCGCCAAGGGAGGCGAGATGCTGATGTCCACGTTGATCGTCTGGAGGGACGTGTGCTCGCCGGCGCGCCGAAGGCCGACCACCAGCCTCCCCTTGCTCAGGCCTTCCACGCTCGGGAGATCCGCGGCGGCTTCCAGGCGCCGCAAGTCGCCCGGCTCCAAGCGGACGCGCTCCCACGTCTGCCCCAGTGTCCTCACGGATGTGGGCCCCACGCTGCCCCCCCACGTCCATTCGTACGTCTGCTCGCGGAGCGTCTCGTTGTACACGACGACCGTCTTGCGGAGCGTCTCGCGGCCGCGATAGTGTCGGCACAGGTTCACGAAGAACATGCCTTCCGGCTTGAAGGCTTGAGCGATGCCCTCCAAGTATGGATTGGGCACGGATTTGCCATCTGGCGACGACTGAAATACCTGGGGCGCGACGTGCGCCACGCCGCAGACGCGATACGCGTTCATGGCCAGGGAAAAGACACGTGCGGCCGCGCTCCAATCGCGGCCCTTCCCATACGCGGTGTCGCCCTCGAATAGCGACGACTGGCCATCGCAGCCCAACAAGTGCTCGCCAATCGCGAGCGGCTTCTCTTGCCTCCACGTGAAGTCGGGGTACGCGGGGTTGATCTCAATGTTGGGGTCGAGCGGCCAGTAGAACGTGTTGGGCATCATCGCGAGCGCGCGCTCGGGGTAGTGGATGTTGTAGATCTCCTCCTTGCCGTCGAGCGGGCCGTATCCGTGTTGCATGATCGGCCGCGTGGGGTCGAGTGAGCGGATGAGCGCCTCTTGCTTGAGGAGGAACGCGGTCCGGGTCTTGTCCCGCGGCACGATCCAGTGGCCGAACTCGTTGCTGCCGCTCCAAATGACGATGCTGGGGTGGTTGCGGTCGCGCAAGATCCACTCGCGGGTGTGCACGAGCGAATTAGGATGCACGGGGCCGTGGTAGAGCCCGGATTCCGCAATGACCATCATGCCCACTTTGTCGGCTGCATCCAGAAACTCCGGGGGCAAGAGCTGCCCGTGGTAGCGCACCGCGTTGAGGTGGTACTGCTTGAGTACGCGGAGCTTTGCAGCAATCGGCTGCGGCCGGCCGTAGTACCATTCGCCCGAGTGGCCCCACGTGGCTTTGATGCGCACTTTGGCGCCATTGAGCCGGAACATGTGCCCGTCGATCCAAAACTCGCGGAACCCGAAGCGAGTGCTGCGCCCCTCACGTAAGCCCGACGGGCCAGTGAGGTCGGTGCGAAGGGTGTAGAGATGCGGCGTCTCGAACGACCACAGCTTCGCGTCCGCCCACGGGATTTGTTGCTCGACCGTGATCGTTTCGCCAGGTTTGATTCGCGCACGTTTGCCGGGGACGCGCTTGACAACTGTCGCGCCATCGAGCACGTCGTGGCTCACGCGCGCCTCTTGCTCGACCGAGTCTTCATTGCGCAGCGTCGTACGGAGGGTGAGTGTCTTCTCGCGCACGGAGGTGATGATGAACACGTTGTCCACGAACACGCGCGCTCGCGCTTCGAGCAACACCTTCTGCCAAATGCCGGCGTGGTAGCGATACATTGCGCCGCGCGGCTGCGTTTCGATCCGCTTGTCCAGCGGCCCGCGGCAGGCGACGAGGATTTCGTTGGTCTGGCCGAGCTTGGCCGCGTCGGTGATGTCCACTTCGAACGGCGTCAGCCCCCCTACGTGCCGGCCGACCTTGATCCCGTTGCACCACACGTCGGCCTCCGCGTGCACGGCCATGAACTTGACCTTGATCCGCCGGCCAACGAACTCCTCCGGCAAGTCGATCTGCCGGCGATACCATCCGCACGTGGCCTTGGCCCATTCCTTCGAGTACTTGCCCCAGTGGCTGCGTTTACAGACCTGCGTCTTCGCGATGCGCATCTTGTGCCATCGGCCCTTCGGCGGATAGCGAAGCTCCTTCACCGGCATGAAGCCCCATGCCCCACCCAAGTTGGCCACGAGGCGGCCGAACTGGTTCTCGACCGCGAGCGGCGGCTCGGCCGCGGCGAGTATACGGGCAGCGGGCGCGTTCGGCTCGGAGGTGAAGCAGAGATTGTCCACCTGGAACGTCATCGGCTCCGCCACGCGGTCGAACCGGAACTGGAAAACGGCCAGCGCCGCGAGGTCGAGCTTCTTGTCAGACTCCCCGCCGCCAATGCACTTGAGTTTGTCGAGTGGCACGGCCGTGCGCTGCCATTCCCCTGGCTGCGCCGTGATGTCGGCGGTCCACCGCTCGCCTTCCTTCTCGCGCAGCACCACTCTGAACCTCGCTGGCTTGTCGATGGCCCGATGCCACAGCACGAAGGCCGTGGGCCTTGCCGCGGCGATTTCCACGCCGCGCCGCCCCGTGAGTTGCCAGAAGCCGTATTGGCAGGCCGGCACGTGGATTTGCGCAGCCCACCGGCCTTCGATACCGCCGGCAACGTACGTTGTGGTCGCCCTGCCGGGCGGGTGGAACGTCCGACTGTTGGGCCCCAATCCAGGACGCAACTCAAAGTCCTCAACAAGATACGTGGCCGCGTGCACGGTGACAGCGCACCAGGCAGTCACAGCCATGATGAAGAGGCGATGGCTCATACTCACTTGCCTTTCCTCGGACGCCCGATGTGGCTCAGGTCTTGCGACTATAGCACGAGGCCAACCTCGCCTCAACGGTATCGCTCCGCGTGCCGTGTGGCTTGCCCCCAGCCGGCGCAATTCGTAGAGTATGTTGGAGTCCCGCATCGAACCGCATTGGAGCGCTCCATGTCCTTCACCGACGCGTTTACCGTTTCAGCCCCCGTGACGGCCCCGCTCTTCGGCGAGCAGCAAGCTTATCTTGGGCTGCCGGTTATTGCGCTGGCCTTCGACTCTCGAGTCACCGTCCAGGCGGACAGCCACGAATCGAACACCATCATCTTGCGCCGGCCTGCCGCGCCTGAGGAGTGTGTGTCGCTTGGCGCCGCCCGCCCTCCGACAAGTGAAGGCCTGCTTGCCAGGGCCGCGGACGCGATTCGAGGGCTTGGAATCGAACTCACCTCCGGCTACAGCCTCAAGTTGACATCGGACCTTCCTCTCCGCGCGGGACTTGGCCAGGACGCGGCCACCGCGGTCGCGCTCACGCTGGCGTTGCTTCGGTGCACGAACCAACTCCAGTCCTTCACCGGCATAGCGATCGCGGATGTGGCCCACGCGATCCTTGGGGACAAGTCGCCCCGCGCTCTGTACGATGCACTTGTCTCTAGCCTCGGCGGCAAGCAGCACCTTGCCGGCTCCCAGGCCACATCACTGGCAGGCGCCGACCTCAGGGAGCTGGTCATCGGCTTCTCAGACGCGCCCTCTCCATCCGGCCGCTCCTTGCTCAAGGATCAGGCGAAGGGGGCCGTCGACGCACTGGCCGCTCGCTGCCCATCGTTCGATCTTGGCGCGACCCCTTTTGACGCAGCGATGCCGATGCTCCGCGAGTTGCCAGACGAGGCAGCCAGTGCCCTCTACGCGCTCCTCCGCGGCCGGGAACTCTGCGCCGCGGCGACCATCCTGTTGGAATCCGAGTCCTTCGAGAAGGATAGACTCGGTGAGATGCTCGATGAGGACCACAGCCTGCTTCGCGACTACTTGGGCGTGTCCAACGATTCTGCCGAAGCCGTCGTGGCCGCGGCGAAGGAGGCCGGCGCGCTGGGCGCAAAGGTCAATACCGCGGGCTCGTCTGTCCTCGCGTACGCGCCTGGCGACGAGGCTGCGGTCGCCAAGGCGATCGAATCACAGGGCTGGACTGCGCTCACCGTTTCGGTCGCCGATGGCGCGCGCCTCGACGCCGGTACGCTTGTCCCTCCATGGGCGTAAGCATTCACGCGCCCCCCATGTATTTGACAGAGGTAGTATGCAACTCGCGTATAAGCACAACTGGCCCGAAGCCCGCGAACGGTTCGAAGCGTTTTGGCAGATGGAGATCATCGACCGGCCCTGCATCTCCGTGCCGGCGCCGCTCAAGCCGCGCCGGCCGACGCCGGCGCCCGCGGACTACAAGACGAAGTGGGCCGCCCCGGAGTACGTGGCCCAGAGCTACGACGCGGCGCACGAGGCGACGTATTTCGGCGGCGAGGCCATGCCGAACACGTCGCTCATGGCCGGCTACTGCGTCTCATACGGCGCGCCCCTCCATTACGCGGAGCAAACCATCTGGCAAGAGCCCATCATCGATTCATGGGACAATCCGCCCTCCCTGGAGTTCGACGAAAACGCCCCTGGCTGGCAACGATGCTGGCAGGTGGCGCAACGCTGCCTCGAAGTCAGCGAAGGCAAGTGGATGACCGGCGTCCCGAACCTCTCACAGCCTAACGACCACATCGCCCTACTCCGGGAGTCCGGCCGGTTTTGCATGGACTTGATCGACCACCCCAATGAGATCAAGGCCGGCATGCGGAAGTTGCTCGACAACTGGTTCGTCATGCACGACCGGCTGAGCACGATGCTCTCCAAAACGCAAGAGGGATCCATCACCTGGCTGCCGGTGTGGTGCCCCTGGCCGCGGAGCATGACGCTTCAGAGCGACATCTCGTGCATGATGTCGCCGGCGATGTTCGAAGAGTTCATCGCTCCCGAACTGGAGGAGATGGCGGACCGGCTCGACGGCGCGATCTACCACCTCGATGGCCCCGACGCGCTCCATCACCTCGATCGGCTGCTGGCGGTCGACGGGCTCCACGCGATCCAATGGACGCCGGGGACGGGGCAGGCCGACGGCCTCGCATGGCTCGACCTCTACAAGCGCATCCAGGCCGGCGGCAAGGGAGTGGTGGCTTCGCTGAAGTACGACGAGGTCGAGACCGCGGTCCGCGAGTTGAAGCCGGAGGGGCTGTTCATCATGACAAACGCGTCCTCGCCAGACGCGGCCGAGGCGCTCTTGGCCAGGGCCGAGGAGATTACGAAGGGGTAACGCGGCTAGCTACAGCCACAGATCCAAGCCCTCTTGCGCCAAGTCCACCGTGCATCCCGAATTGGGTGCGAGATGCTGAAGATAGCCGCGCGTCTTCTCCAAGCTCCTGGCCAGATCCTCGTCCGTTGCGGTGGGTTCATGGTGGAACATGAGCAGCCTTTTGACCCCGGCTTCAGCCGCAATGTCCGCGCCCATGATCGGTGAGCTGTGCCCCCAGTCCTGCTTGGCCACGGTTTCCTCAACCGAGTACTGCGAGTCGAAGATCAGCACGTCCGCGTCCGCGAAGAAGTCGACGTGCCTGTCCACGATCTCAGCCTTCACGTCGTGGAATTCCACATCCGTCGCGTAGACGATGCTCTTGCCTGCGAACTCGACCCGGTAGCTGAAGGATCCGCCGGGGTGCTTCATGCGCGCAACGCGCACGGTGACGCCATCGAGATCGTGAGCCGCGGCCGGGTCGAGGATGCGGAAGGAGATGTCCGCCGCCATATCCTCCAGCCGAACTGGGAAGTACTGCGAGACTTGCTGCCCACGGAATCGGTCCTCCAAGCCAGGGTGTGCGCCACAAATCTCGATGTGGTTGCCCGGCACGTATGCCGGTGCAAAGAACGGAAACCCCATGATGTGGTCCCAATGCGTGTGGGTCATGAGGAACCGCGCCAGGCCATTGCCGGTCGCGAAGCCTTCGCCCATGAGAAGCTGCCCAAGTGCGCGCACGCCGGAGCCGGCGTCGAGAATGAGCAGCCGCTCGCCAGCGCGAATCTCAACACAAGCCGTGTTGCCCCCGGCCGTGCCCCGTTCGAGGGCCGGCAGGCCCTCGACGAAGCTCTGGATGGCCTCCTGATCACGCAGATCCTCAGGCGTGGCCCGCTGAAGGGCGCAGCGAATCTTCCTCTCAATCTCAGGCGGCGCGAGGGGCGTAGGCAGGGAGCCACGGGCGCCCCAGATTCGCATGAACATTGCCGCCCCGGCGTCAACCAGCCGCGACAAGTTGCACAGTTCGAAGACACGCTTGACAAACGGCTGCACCTTGATGATCCGCAATTCGCCCGCGTTCTCAGCCATGCTGTTGTGCGCCGCAACGAGCACTCCCAATCCCGCGCTGCCCAGAAAGTCCACGCCGCCCATGTCAATAATCAAGTCGCCCGCCAACCCCTTCGTGGCTTCGCGGATGGCCTCCGAGAGTTCACGAGCCGCGTGCGCTTCCAGTTGCCCACAGAGCACGACGATACGGTCGTTTCCTTCTGAGCGCGTTCCAATTCTCATGGGCGTTCCCTCATGGCAGGTAGGATAGGCGACAAGAAGATTCTATCGACTGAGGCCGGCCCCGGCAATAGCGCTTTGACATTCCTGCTGGAGTCCGTACAATCCCCAAGCCAACCGCAAATGGTAACATTTCAGCCGAGTGCAACAGCCGCCGAACCCGCGTCGGCGGGGGCCATCGCGGGAAGATGCCTCTTTGCACTCGGCTGAAGTATTGTCGCAAATGAAGACCGGCCGCCGCCAACGGCGCCAGCGCGAGGAACGCAACGGCCATGCCTGAACCCACCATAACCGAACGAGTGAAGGCGGTCCTGGATACTATCCCGGCGAGCGTGACGCTGGTGGCCGCGTGCAAGACACGCACCCTCGATCAAGTGCGCGAGGCTGTGGATGCCGGGGTTGTCCACTTGGGCCACAACTATGTGCAGGAGGCTGAGGCCATGGTTGGCCTTCTGGATCGAAACGTGTCTTGGCATTGCATCGGACATCTCCAACGCAACAAGGCCAAGAAGGCGGTCGGGCTGTTTGACATGGTCTAGACCGTTGATTCGCCGCGCCTCGCCGTCAAGCTCGACGCGGAGTGCGCGAAGCGGGACAAAGTCTTGCGCGTGCTCATCGAGGTCAACAGCGGTGAGGAACCGAACAAGGATGGCGCCCTGCCTGCGGACGTGCCGGCTCTGGCGGCCCACATCGCCAGCCTGCCGCACTTGCGTCTCGAAGGGCTGATGACGATGGGGCCTCTCAGCGGCGACCCCGAGGAGGCGCGGCCTTACTTCCGAAGGACGCGTGATCTTTTCGAGCGGCTCGCACCGACCACAAACCCCCGCATGGCGGTGTTGTCCATGGGCATGAGCAGTAGCTACCAAGTCGCCATTGAAGAAGGTGCAACCCAGATCCGGCTCGGCACATCGATCTTTGGACCCAGGCAATAGCAGCGCCTTGTCAAGGCCTTTTCCCATCCCAAGGAGACACCCCCATGTTAGCCATCGACGGCGGAACCCCGGTTCGCAGCAAGCCCTTCCCTGCCAGGCGCCTCTTCGGCGAGGAGGAAAAGCAAGCCGCGATCGAATTGTTTGATGAAGCCATCCAGAGCGGTTCCGCATTCGGGTACAACGGCCCGCGGGAGCAAGCCTACGAGGAGGCCTTTGCGGAGTTCCTCGGCGGCGGGTTCGCGGACGGAGTGAACTCGGGTTCCTGTGCGGTGTTTGTGGCGCTTGGCGCGCTCAACCTTGAGCCGTGCAGCGAGGTCATCGTGCCGCCGATCACCGATATGGGCGGCGTGATGCCGGTGCCCATGTTGAACTGCGTACCTATCATCGCGGACGCGCGGCCCGGGTCGTACAATACTGGGCCCGACCAGATCGAGGCCGTACTCACCGAGCGCACCAAGGCGATCCTCGTGGCGCACATCGCCGGCGAGCCCTGCGACATGGATCCCATTTTGGAGATCGCCAACGCGAAGGGCCTCCCTGTCGTGGAGGACTGCGCGCAGTCGCATGGCGCGAAGTACAAGGGACGCTATTGCGGGAGCATCGGCACAATCTCCGCGTTCAGCACCATGAGCGGCAAACACCACGCCACGGGCGCGCAGGGCGGCGTGGTGTTCACGAAGGACGAGGGCCTCTATTGGGAGGCCAAGCGCTTTGCCGACCGAGGCAAGCCGTTTGGCCTCGAGAACACGCGCAATGTCAGGATGGGTTTGAACCTAAACAGCAACGAATTGTCCGCGGCAATCGGGTTGGTGCAACTTAAGAAGCTGCCGAGCATCGTGGAGCGGCGCCGGGCGGCCGCGGCGCGGGTGGAGCAGGGCCTCGTGGGAGCGGAGGCCGTGAGTCTGGGGTGGCGTCCGGAGGGAGCAGAGCCGTCGTACTGGTTCCTTCGCGTCATGCTCGACTTGGAGAAGCTCACGGTGAGCAAGGAGTCGTTCTGCGCGGCGTTGAAGGCCGAAGGGATACCGTGCACGCCCAGCTACCGGCACATCCCGTCTGAATTCCCCTGGTGGCGAGAGCGCAAGACCTACGGCGCCAGCGGCTACCCGTGGACATCGCCGGAGTACAAGGGCGACCCGGACCAACAGTTCCCTTGCCCCAACGCCGTGGCGACCACGGACGCGTGCTTCAACATCTCCGTGCACGAGAACTACAGCGCCGCCGACGGCGACGACATCGCGGCTGGGCTGCGAAAGGTCGAAGCGGCGTATCTGAAGTGAGGCGCATTCGCTTGACCCATCCCGCGTGTCCGTCTATCATGGTTAGGTCTGTGTGCCCATTGGCCGCCCGTTGCAGGAGTTGGCGGGCATGAGGACCTAGCCCTCAGGTGGAGTCGAGTTGGACCCGGAAGGAGTGCATATGGATCCCGGCGGCAGCCGACAACACAACCGCTACCTTGTGGACGACTGCGTGGTGGAAGTCAAGTCCGGCGGGCTGACGTCGCTCTTATCCAAGGGCGAGTTTCTGCCCGTGGTCGACCTCAGTGAGGGTGGGATGCAGGTCATCATGTTCGAACAACCCAAGCTCGGCCGCAAGTACCACTTCACGCTAACTGCCGGCAAGAAGTATGATTTCGTCGCCGGAGACAGTGACATTCGTTGGTGGCTTCAGATCGAGGACGAGAATGCGTTCCGCGTTGGCATTCAGTTTACGAAGCTATCCGATGAGGACACAGCAAACTTGGGCGAGTTGCTCCAGGATTTTGCACAACGCCAACCGGAGATCCTCCACAGCGCCTTGGCCAGGCTCAAGGTTCCCCAGTCCGTGCAGAAGAAGCTTGTGGCTGCCATCTGCGAACCGCGGTTGAACAAGACTCCCATGGTCGCCAAGCCAGGCGAAGGGCCAGAAGATGCATGGGGAGGCGTCGAGAAGGAACTCTCCCGCCCCAAGGCCCACCAGCCGCCCCAAGCGCAGGAGCCGCAGGTGGAGGCCCCCGAGACCGAAGCCATTCCGGAGCCGGCGCCACCCAAGCCGGCGCCTGGACTAGCGAAACCGGCAGACGACGAAGACAGCGATGACATCTACGTCGCGGATATGGAGGATAGCGACGACGAGCTTCCGGCCGTTGCCCCCGACCTTGCCGGCGCCGCAGACGCACCCGCGCACGCAGCGGAGCCGGAGGTGGGACGGGATGAGCTATCGCCGGAGACCGGAGAGGACGCGGGCGCGCTGGCCGAGTCCACCATCGGCGACGAGGGCGAGCCGCCTGCGGACGAGCCCCCCCCCGCGCCGCGCCAAAGCATGATCCCACTCTATCTCCTTGGGCGGCAACACAAAGTCCGCGTGGACGACTCTGGCAGGCCGGTCGGCCGCGCAGTCGGCGAGTTGTCGCTGCCCAAGTTCGGCTCAAACCACTTCGCCTGCCGCCTGTCGGACAGCGGGATGCTGCGTGACGACGGGTTCGGGTTCCGCATTGGCGACGTGATTGTGTTCTCGATGGAGGGCGAAGTGGAGGATGGGGATTTCGCGTTCGCGGCCACGGACGAGAAGAGCTACTTCCGTGAGGTGGTGGTGCTGGGCGAGGACTCGATCGTGCTCAACCCGCTGAACCAGACGCGCAAGCAGCGGCAAGTGCGCCCCAGTGAGTTGAAGGCGTTCTGGCCCGCGGTGGCCGTGGTGAGGCTCCTGTAGCCGTCTGCAACGCGCACGACCGTGGGCAACGAGTCATCGCGAAGCGCCGGAGCGGAAGGCCTTCGTCTCCCCTTCGTTGCCGGCCGCTGCTTCGGAATGCGAAGGCATTCCGCGCCACTTCTCAGCGCAAAGTCCTTGCCTCAAGCATTCAGGCCGCGAGCCCGACCGCGGACTGGGGCTACCCGTCGTGTCCTCGCGACGCGGGGGAAGGGCCGTCCGCGCGCTTGGCGTCGGCCGCGCGAATATAGCGAAGTCGCTGGATGACTAGGCATGCCATCAGGCACAAGAACAGAATGGCCCAAGGCGCGATCACCGCGGCCTGCTTAAGCCGGCGATTGCTTACGAGGCCACTCGTGCGGAAGAACTCATCGGTGGGCACGGCTCTCGCCCCGTGACGGAGGCGGCCAAGATGCTGGAGCGCCCACACGTAGGTTCGATCCGAGTGGCACTGGGGCTGAAGACACGGCTTGCGCACCATGTCGATCTCCAGATCGCCGGACTGGACGCGCGCGTTCGTGGTCGGGTACGCGTGGCAGTCGACACAGCCCGGCGCACGCATGCCTGCGGGCCCCTGGCCCGTGAGCCCAGGCACCATCCCCTTGCGGATGGTCCAGTGTAGAGGCTTCAGCGTCCGCCGCGTGCCGGGCGTGAGCGTGTGGCAGGGAAGGCACAGGCCATCGCCTGCGGAAAGCGCAGGGATGCCGTCCGCACGCAAGCGCTGCTCGCCGGCGCTCAGCTTCTTGACGATGCGTTCAACATGCTTCAGAGTGGCCGCGCGGAAAGCCGCGTCGCGCGGCAGATCGCCGGCTGGAGACGCGGGCGCAGCGGCCTGGGCAAGCGCCACACTGAAGGCGAGCGAGAGTAATGCTGCGGCGTGATTCATGGGCGACACTCAGCGGTCATCCGCCGGCGCTGGGGGAGGGGTCGCGTATTGGCGGCGCATCACGGCTTCGCCCTTGCTGGGTGAGGAAGTGGCTCCGCCGTGATAGTGGCGCTTGCCTTGACCTTCATGAACGTGCGTAGCGGGACGCGGCTGGCCTTGTGGCACTGTTGGCAATGCCGCTCCGGATCGTGGCAGAGCACGCACTGGTATGGGCTGCGTCTGCCGCTGACCACATCCCCCACGTGCCGCCGCAACCACTGATCGAGAGGATCGTGGAACTTCGGCGAGGGAACCGATGAATCCATGACGAACTTCTGTTCCTCCCGCGCTGGCGCAGTTGCCGGCGCTCGCGAGCATCCGCTGCCCGCGAAGAAGCTGGCAAGAGCTAAAGCCCAGATGGCATGCCGGGTAATCACAGTTGGAGTCTTGCCGAGAGTGGCTTGGCGCGAGTGTCGTGTTATAGCTTTCAAGGTAACACTTCAGCCGATTGCAACAGCCGTTGGCCTCATGAACGTGCGCGAGTTCGATGGACAGCGCTTCCGCTTGACGCAACGCTGTTTGGAAGCCCAACGGGCTTCCGGCTTCTAGCCCAGGGTTGCGGCCGCAGGCC
>JAJRTI010000955.1 GCA_024278415.1 Planctomycetota bacterium
AGCTTCGCTCGCGAACCCTGGGCTGATATCCGGAATCCCGTTGGGATTCAGATACCCCAACACGCGGCGTTGCACGGAAGCTTTGACAGTATTCCGGTACCTGGCTGTTGTACTTGGCTGAAGTGTTACCAAACGGAATGGGCGCTATTCCAACACAACCACGCTGTACACGTGCAGCTTCGGCACGGTGAAGCTCACGCGGCCGCCATCGCGTTGGAGCGTCAGCCGCGTCACCTTGCCGTCGTCAGGCGAGAAGAGGCGGGCGGTTCGGGCAGACGTATTGACGGTGATGCGGATATTCGCGGCGTCTTTCACGGCATCCTCAGATTCGATGTAGTCGTAGTTGACGAGATGAATAAGCTCACGCGGCCCGGCCCGCCACTGCAAAACACCGACCGTCGACGAGGCGTTCGTTTGCAGGACGGGGTCCGGTTCGAGGATCGTCTTGATCTCATCACGGGCGCGCGCGTCCTGTGACTTCAGGTAAGGCGTGAACGACCTCAAGCCGTCCGATGCGGTGCTGCGTCCGGTGAGTTGTTTCCAAAGGGGGGCGAAGGCGGCGGCTCTCTTTGACCGGTGAAAGCCGAGGAACTCGCTGGAGGGCAAGATCTGCCCGCCGGCCCTCTGGTATTTGGCCAGCTCTGCGATAGCGGCCGCGGGGAGGGGGATCTTCGCGAGCGGAAGGACGATGGCCTTGTACCGCGCAAGCACCTCCGCGGAAGGGAAGGACCTATTCTTTTGGCCATCGCCAATCAGAACCGCGTCGAACTGATAGTGCGCGTCGTAGAGTAGCTTGCAGGCGGCCATGAACTCCTTGTCCACGGCTTCGCACATGACGTACAGCACAGCGATCTTGGCGGGCGACGTGGTCGCGGTGTAGATCTGCGGATGCTGCTGAAAGAAGGCATAGTACGTTTTTAGCTCCTGGATCGGCAGGTCCAGAACCTTCGTGCCCTTGTCGCCGTCGATCTGGATGCCGCCGTGCGTGCGAGGGATGAAGTGGAACAAGTTGCCGGACGCGTACGCTTCGGCGATCCAAATCTTGTAGAGCGTGGCGATGGACGGCCTGCCGATGAGCCGGCGCACCGTATTGACGTTGCCCGGCTGCAACACGCCGCGTTTGCCGGCCATGCGCGTCTTCTTGTGCAGGGCGATGGACGCACCCCGCGGCGGCAGACCGCCGTACGTGCCGAAGTACATCGTTTCCACCAGAAAGTAGTCCAGCAGGTCGCTCACCGCAAAGGTGGTCCATCCCATGCTGGAGACATTCGCCGTCAGGTAGAATGGGCGACCTCCCTTTTGCTCCGCATACGCGCGAACGGTTTCCCAGAAGCTGCGAATTCGGCCAATGAGCTGGTCGCGGCGATAGTGCTTCAATTGCCAGCCCAAGGGCAGCTTCCAATCCGGCAGCGATGGGTCCACCCCGCGATCGCGGAGGTATTGGCCGTAGTCGAAGGTGTCCACATCGACGCCCTTGAGAAACCGTTTCAGGAGAGGGTCGTCCTTGTGCGCTCGCACGTAGCCCCGGTATAGGGCCAGACAGCGGTCGCAGAAACAGAGTTGGTTGCTCACGGACCAGTCGTCCAACACGAAGCCATCCATGCCGACGTCCACGCAGCGCTTGGCGGTGTCCACGAACGCTTGGAACATTTTCGGCCGGAACCAGCACTTGTAGATCTTCGCCTTGCTGTCGCGGCGATAGCGCAGTTTTCCCTCGAACGAGATGATGGCCTCACTGTTCAAACTCCGATGAAAGTAGCCACCGCCGTTGATGCTGCCGATGTATTTTGCGCCGATCGCATGGACGCGAGCGATACTCTTTGCCAGTCGGCTGCGCTTGCCCGTGCCCACCTCTCGGGGGTAGATCGCACTGCCCCATTGGATGGCCGTGATTCTCACCGGCGCAATGGCGGAGAGCATCTTCGGCTGGCACATGGCCATGTTCGACATCACGCCCCAGGCCGGCGGCCACGAGGCGCGTGCCGCGTTTTCACCCGCAAAGATGGCGACCGCGTGGCCGGCGAGGAGTAGACAGGCCCACGTCAATACAGAATGGTGTGCTCTCACGGGATTCGTCCTTTCGCAATCTCAAACACATCAACATCACAATCGCGCCATGTATGTCCACCAACAATGGACATATTCTGTCAGAAGTCGACGCAGGGGTGGGTCAGATTCTCCCGGCCAAGTGGACGCTCTTGGCTTTCATTCCATGTCCCTTTTACTGATTGGAGCCGCCCCTTCTCGGGGCACGCCATCACGGATTGTCTCCGTTCCCAGCTTGCCGTCCTTCTTTGAGCAGGATGACGCCTCGGTGCGCAGGCAGGCCAAATGCTTTCACGAGCGGGACCTTGGAGGCCTGCTCGAAGTTGTCATGGTCGAGCACGCGCGCTCGGCCCAGGGGCACTGCGATTTGTTTGACGTCCTTGCGAGTCGGGTTGGCGACGGCCCATCCGTCGTCGAACTCGCGCAGGTACACATGGCCGCCGGCGCCCGCCACTTTCCGAAGCGGGCTGCGGGCTTTGCCCAAGTGCAAGTACGCGGGATCGAACTCCTTGAGCCAAAAGAAGCGGGCGTATCCCCACACGGTGAAGTTCATGTACGCGTTGCGGCGCACGTCGTCGAATCCCATGAGAAAAGACGTCATGCCGTACCAGAGCGCATCCCAACCGCGCACCCCGCTCAGAGACGCGGCGTCCATGCGCGCAAGGTCTTGCTTGTCGGACACGACCTTGCCGTGCACGTTCATGAGGAGGCGGACGCGCTTCATTCGGCTCATCATCTTCACTTGGTCCAGCCACTTGTTCTCGGCCAAGACGGTGATGCCTTCGTTCGTGCGCCAGGGGTGCATGAAGGCCCCCTCCTCCAGGGCGCCCCACACGGCATGGGGCTGTGCGTCTAGTTGATCCCAAAACTCCATGTGGCTGCCCGCGGTGGTGAAGTTTGGCACAAGAATCTTGTTTCGCTCACGGAGCCAGGGGACAGCGGCGTTGAGGAACTCGTTGGTGTGCCGTCTGAACCGCGCGGCCATGCGCTGGCCTGCCTCGCTGGCCCAGTATTCTCTCAAGTATTTGCGCGTGAACTCGGGAGGGATCTCTGCACGCGCGAAGTAGGCTTTGGGGAGGTCTTGCTTGTCCGGCTCGCCCTCCTTGTTCCAGAGGCGGAAGAGGGTGCTGTAGTCCGTGCAGTCGGCGAAGATGCCGTCCGCGCCTGTGTCCGTGGGCTTCGGGCCGCCCCAGAACTTGTCGTAGGTCTTTTCGATCCAGAATTGTCGCCACCTCGGGTTGCCGATGAGCATCATCCTTTCGTTCATGAACGCGGTGTACTGGAGATACGTCCCATACTTCGCGCCCACCGCTGTCCAGCGGTCTTGGGCGCCGATGCCGTGCTCGGCCTTGATCCACTCCCACCCGCGGCCGATCTTTCCATACGGCGCGGTGTTGTAGCGGCTGGGCCCGAGTTTGTACACGATGATGATAATGCGTGGGTTCAGCGCTTTGAGCTTCTGCCAGGTGTTCGTCCCGTCCGACGGGTAACGCCGCCACTGATAAGCGCCCATGACCAACAGATCGAACTTGGCCGCGTCCGCCAGCGAAGGCCAACCGGGAAGCCCAGAGTACTTGACGGCAAACGTGGGGATGAACTTGCCTGGCGTGGCCGGCTCCTGCGGCGCCGCGGAGGCCGCAGCAAACATCGGTGCGAGCAGTATGGCCGTGGCTCTCAACATAGTCCGTCCGCTCCTCATCCGAGAGACGTCGTCGTACGTGTTGCACCTCTGCGATCCTGGGAATCGGCAATGAGTGGCGCTCCCGCCGTATGGCCCCATGGCTAGGCCATACGGCATCGTAGCCCTTGGCCATCAGCGAATCAACTTCACAGGGCGTGGTCCCGTGTGTGAATCGTATTGCGACGGTCGGTTGCGGCTTGTATCATCTCGGCTGAGCCGCGTGGCGTTCCTTCACAGGCAGACGATGGAGTCCGATTGATGCACGACATCCCAGGTATGGCCCTCGTCGCGTTGGGGTTCATCACAGTACTTGCGTGCCCGCCACTCGGCGACGCGGCGGAGCGTGGCGACTCGCGCGGCTCGTTCCCGTTCACAGAGGAGGAGCTGACGACGCACGTCTTCTCGCTAGCGAGGCACTACTTTGCCGATTTCCGGCAACCCAAGACCTATGTCCTCTACGGTGCAAGACTATCGTCGAAGCACCGATGGACTTCGTCGGCCGATGTGAAGGCCGGCAAACCCAAGCCGTGGGGGTACGGCTCCCGTATCGCCGACACGTCGCTGCACTGCGGGCACATGCTGGTGGCCCTGCTGGACGCGTATGAGGCCCGGCCCGATCCGTTCCTGAAGGACAACATCGGCAAGACGTTCGAGGCGCTCAAGCTGATCGGCTCTCTCCCGGAAACGCATCCAAAGCCGGGCAAGCCGGCGCTGATAGGTCTGGTCCCGCGTGGCCCCCACCCCGACGACGTGTCCGCGTACTACGACGACTCGTCGATGGACCAGCACACCACGTACATCATCAGCCTCGCTCGATACGCCAACTCCTCGCTGGCCGCTGCGGAAGACAAAGCGTGGATTCGCCAGTCGCTCGAAAAAGTCGGCCGGCGCCTGGAGAAGTACGGCTGGTCGATCAAACGCGGCGATGGCGAGACGCAGGCGCACGTGGGCTTCTCATGGAAGGGCTACAGCTCACAGCATGCGTCGATCCTGTTGCCCGCGGTGTACGCGCTTTACAAAGGGACGGGCAACGAACATTGGCTGAAGACCTACGAAGCGTTCATGAGTGAGAAGGGCGGCCTGCGCTGGAAGCGGCTGCACCCAGGGCCGCACGTCAAGATCAACGGCCATCCCATCTATGCGAACCAAGGGGCGTTCCGGCTGAATGCGCTCTACCACTTCGAGACGTCGCCCGAACGCAAGGCCGTCCTCTACGACATGCTCGGGTACATCGCCGAGATCCAAATGAAACGAGACTTCCCGGGGCCTATGTATCGGAGGTTCCATTCGGAAGAGACATGGCGGCAGCTCCGCCAGACCTGCCACTGGCCCGGCCGCGAACTGCACGGCGCGGACGAGGCCTGGAGCCTGTTCCGGCCGGCGATGCTCGACGGCCCCCCTCTGGCCGTGCTGGCCCATGTCCGGTTCCCGCTGGGAGGCTTCTACATGGTGCTCATGAGCGAGCACCCGGACATGATCCGATCCCACCTCGCTCAGATCTGGAGGATGCTAAACATCGTTGATCTGAACAAGATCAGCGCGGGAGAAACGAACTACCTGTTCACCGTTGTCGGCCTCCAAGTCTATGCGTTCTACTTCCGAGAGCAGGAACGACGCCCTTAGCGCCTTCTCCGCCAGGAACGCTCACGAAAAACAAGAAGTTGCGCGGTGCGCGTACACTCTCGGCAGCGTGTTGCGGTCCAAGTCCCACGAGTCGCGCATCACCGCGAAGCCCGCGTTGCGGAAACATCGGGCGAGCGGCAGCTTGTCCGGCGGCTCGCCGTCGTTAATAGCAGGATACGCATTCGTCGATTTCCTTCGTCATTGCGCGTCATGGCGGCCTTTTGCGTCGTTCGCATCGGGCGCGGTTTGCTCCACGATCGGTCCGTAGCTCTGGGGCCGGCGCTCCGCGCGGAAGTTCATGGGGAAAGCCTGGCGCTTGGGGAAGACCCCGTCCGGGCGGCGGCAGAGGCTGAGATCCACTTCGGCCACAGCGAGGCATGGTTCACTGTCGCCCTTGGGCGTGCGCGCCAGCACGCGGCCGTAGGGGTCCACAATGAGGCTGCCCAGCGGCGCGTAGATGCTCGTGACGTAGAAGACCGCGTTGTCGATCGCGCGGGCGCGGGCCACGGTTTCGTACAGGCTGCCGTCCCCGCGCACGTCGCCCCAAATGGGTGTGAGGATGATCTCCGCTCCGTTCAGCGCGAGGCAGCGAGCCGCTTCCGGGAAGAAGTGGTCGTAGCACACCTGCATGCCGATGCGGCCCAACTCCGTATCGAACACGGGGTAGTCGTTGCCCGGCTGGAGACCGCCTTTAAGCTCAGAATAGGGCAGGTGCACTTTGCGATACGTGCCCACGAGCCGGCCCTGCCGGTCGAAGAGCACGGCCGTGTTGAACGCGGCCGGTCCCTCGCGCTCGTACACCCCGGCCGCGAGGAAGATGCCATGCTTGCGCGCGACCGCGGCGAGCGCGCGGGTCGCGGGCCCAGGCACGGGCTCGGCCACGTCGACGTAGCTCTTGCCCGTTCCCACGACGGTGAGACCTTCGCCGAAGAGGATAAGGTCGCAGCCCTGCTGCGCGGCCTCCGCGGCCAGGCGCTCCACGTCCGCCAGCGTCCGCTCCCAACCGCCCTTCGCGGGCGGACGATACGCGGCCGCGATCTTGGCCGTGCGCGGCTTGGGCGCCGCGGTCGGGACCAACTGCACGTCGCCGAACGCGACCTGGCCGCTCGTCCCGCCATACTGGCCGAGGAGCACCGTCAAGCCGGCCGACCAGGCCGGCACTTGGGCCACGTGCTCGACCCGATACGTGTCGGCCGCAACGCGCTGGCTCACGTACGCGAACTCCCACGTCGGCATCCATCCCTTCGCGTCCGGCCCGCGCTGCCAGTCGAGGCCGATGCGCGCATTGAAGCGGGCATCCTGATCCCCGCTGACGCGCAGCAGGCACGAGAACCGCAGCCACTTCCCCTTCAGGCCCGACGTGTCCACGCGTTGCGTCAGCCATCCCATGGACAGCCCTGTAGGCAAAGCGCCAAGCGCGGCCCAGTGCCCGCCACGCGAGTCTGGGGCGTGGGTGAGCCGCGGCTGGATCTCCGCGCGGTCCGCCACCAGACTCCAGCCCGCGGGCCGGCCCTGCTGCCAATGCTCGAAGCGGCCGTTCTCGACCATGTTGGCTCCTCTCTCCGCACTGCCAACCGCGGCTGACATGGCGAAGCTTCCAACGATCAGCAATGGGAGGACGTGTTGAAGCACGAGCGACTCCTTTCCTTCTCCACCAGCGTGGGCCGCGACATGCGGGCCGGCCCTCGATGTTGGCTTGCACACGGACGGATCGCATGATACAAACCACTCGCTCCGTCCGCAAAGCCATGTGAAGCAGAATGGGGCGCGGACGCTATCTATCACGCACCCTCACCAGGAACCCCACCATGGCCTCGCCCAAGATCGCGTGCATCGGCGCCGGCAGCCTCTACTTCCGCCGCGCGCTTGGCGACATCGCCGTCAACCCCGGCCTCGCGGAAAGCGAGGTCACGCTCTACGACCTCGACTTCGACAAGGCGCGGATCATGGCCGACCACGCAGCGCGGCTCACCGGCCTGTGCGGCACGCGGCAGCGGCCGCGGGCCGCGGACACGCTTGCGGATGCGGTGGACGGCGCGGACTTCGTCATCACCTCCATCGGCGGCGCGGGCGCGTCGTCGGGCCGGGTTTATGGCACGGCCGCGCACGCGCACGATCTGCTCATCCCTGAGCGCTACGGCATCTACCAAATCGTGGGCGACACCGGCGGCCCCGCGGGCACGATGATGGGCCTGCGCAGCATCCCTGCGTACCTCGAGATTTGCCGCGAGATGGAGCAGCGTTGCCCGCGCGCAGTGCTCCTCAACCACTCCAACCCCATGGCCGTGCTCTGCCGCGCGATGGTCAAGTATTCGAACATCGAACGCGTCATCGGCATCTGCCACGGCGTGCAAACCGGCATCAAGACCGTGGCCGACGTGCTCGGGCTCGACCCGCACGAACTCGACACGGTCTGGATCGGCACGAACCACTACTACTGGTTCACGCAGATTCATCACCTCGGCCGGGACGTGTACCCCGAGTTGCGCCAGCGCATGGCCGAGCGAGACGCGCCGGAAGGCGACGCGATGTCGTCGATGCTGTCGAGCATCTACGGGTACCAGATCGTGTATCCCCACGATTCGCACGTGCTCGAGTTCTACCCCTTCCTCTCGCAGGTGCAGAGCCGCGACGACGTGCCGTACGGGTTCGACAAACGCGTGAGGGAGCAGTATGCCGAGTCGGAGGAGGTGCTCAACGCTCCGCAAGAGCAGCCGGACCGCGAAAGCTTCCTGCGCGAGTTCCGCGAGTCGCTGGC
>JAJRTI010000004.1 GCA_024278415.1 Planctomycetota bacterium
CCGCGGCCCAGGCCAGCGCCGGCCGGCCAGGCCATTTGCGGTGCATCGCACTGAGCAGCGCGTCGAGCCCGACGCCCGCCAGGCACGCGATGAACGGCAGCGCGGGCAGGAACAATCGCACGCCGTCGTACTTGGGCGCGAAGGGCAAGCACGCCGCGAGCAGCATGACCGCCGCATTTGCGAGCAACAGCACGAGATGCGGGTGGCGGCGCCTGAGCGCGCTCGCGCCTGCGATGTACGCGCCGAGGAGGATCGGCAGCGGCGTGGTCGCGAGCGTCATGACGATGGGGTAATGCCACGGCGGAGACGTTTCCGTGAAGGCCTTGGCCAGGTAATAGGTCTCGATGTGCACGCTCCCCGAAGCGCCGGTTTGCGTGCGCCCCAGCTTGTCCTGGACGTAGCTGCACAGGTGGGCCCACGTGTCCACCCACATGTACGGCCACAGCGCGAAGAACATGGCCGTGGGCACGACCGCGAGAGCGACGATCGGCACGAGGGCCTTGCGCCCCATGCGCCACGCGGCATACGGCGCGAGCACCACGGGGATGAAGGCCGCGTTCACCTTTGTGAGCCCGGCCAAGCCGAGCACGGCCGCGGCGGGCCACACCAAGCCGGGGCGCTTCTCCGCCTGTGCGAACAGGGCGACCGCGACGAACCAGAGCGAGGCCATGGGCATGTCGAGCGCGCCAAAGTGCGCGTGCGCGAACAGGCGCGGCATGATGACGATCGCCGCGGCGGCCATGGCGCCCGCGCGCGGGCGGAATGCGCGAGCGATCCACCAATACGCGAAGCCGGCCATGAGCCCAAAGTAGAGCGACGACGCGAACCGGATCGCCCGGATGTCGAGCCGCTCCGCGGCCGGCCACTGCGGGTGAAAGAGCTTCATGCCCGCGGCGATGCCCAGCTTGCCCCACGACGGGTGTGCGGTCGCCGCTCCCCACCCCCACATGATGCCCTGCCGCGTGAACGCCCCCTCGCCCCAGTGTTGGAACCACTCGATATACCGGTGCGCGAACCCGAGGTAGATCGTCTCGTCCCAAACCAGGCCCGGGCCGTCCAGCGTGACGAACACCAACGCGAACGCGATGGCCGCGCAACCGGCCGCGTGCAGCGCCACGCGGTCGCGGGCAGGGCGGGCTTCCGTTGGCTCGGTTTCCGTCATAGGGGCCGCACGGTGAGGGTTACACGCGCGTCCGCAGCCACGCGAGGCTGCGTTGCATGCCGTCGGGCGACACGCGGTCGGGGTTCAGTTCCAGCGTCATGCCGCCGGCGTAGCCCATGTCTCGCAGCGCCGCGAGGGTTCCCTCCAGATCGATGTGCCCCGCGCCCAACTCGATGTGGTCGTGCTCCCCGTCGTAGTCGTGCACGTGCAGATGGGCGAGCCTGTCGCCCAGCCGGCGCACTGCGGTGCCGATGCTGCCGTAGGGATCGAGCGGCTGGCCGCCGTTGAGGTGCATGTGGCCCAAGTCGAGCGTCACGCGGATGCGCGGCAAGGCCCACTGGTCGATCCACTCGAAGCCCGCGGTCAGTTCGAGGCCCACCGTGATGCGGTTGCGCTCCGCGGCCGCGTCGAGCGCGGCAAGCGGCTCGCGCCAATGTGCGGCATCGACGGGAACGTCCGCATGCACCGTGACGATGGACGCGCCTACGTGGCCGGCAAAGTCGAGCACGCGGCACTGCTGCTCGACGTGCTCGCGCAGGCAGTCGTCGGCGAGAGTGAGCGCGAAAGGCGCGTGGACTTCCACGAGCGCGAAGCCGTCGAGGAGATTCCGCAGTTCCGCTCGCCGCCGAGCGTCTGCGGTCTCAAAGTCGACGCCCTGCCATTGGCCGGGCGTGCCCGGGCTCGCGTGGAATCCCACGCCGTCGAAGCCGGCCGCGCGGGTCCACCGAATTTGCTCGTCCACGTCGAGCACGTCGCCGATTCGCCAAGCCATGTTCGCAATAGGCCACGTCGCCATGAGTCTGGATTACCCGCCAAGACGCGAAGGACGCAAAGGGAGCAGAGAAAAGAGATTGTATGGGGAAGACGCACTCGAGGCAACTCGCTTGAACCGCGGCCGGGTGAGCGTGTATCGTTGGTATCCATGACCGCCCACAACCCCGCCGACTTCCCACGAATCCAGAACGAGTCCGACCCGCGCCTCGCGCCGCTGATTGATGCACTCCGCGATGGCGATGCGTCGCTTCGCGGGGCCGCGGCCTGGGCGTTGGGCAAGGGCGCGCGAGGGCTCCGGCCGGCCGTGGACGCGCTTGCGAGCGCTCTGCGCGACCCCGACGTGGAGGTGCGCAAGTCCGCGGCCATGGCGCTTGGGGAAATGGGGCGGCGAGGTGCGGGAGGCGCGGCGGCTTTGGGGGAGGCGCTCGGCGATAAAGACCCACGCGTGCGCCAGTCCGCGGCGGACGCGTTGGGCGAGATCGGCCCCGGAGCGGCTGCGGCGCTTCCCGCGCTTCGTGACGCGCTTGGCAACGCGGACCTGGGCGTGGTGCTGTGTGTGCGCTTCGCTTTGGCGCGGGTGGGGGAGGAGGCCGAGCCGCATCTGCCCGCGCTCGTGGCCGCGCTCGACCACGACGATGCGGAGATGCGCAGCCTCGCGGCTTGGTGCCTGGAGCGGGTCGGCCCGGCGGCTGCGCCGGCCATTCCGGCGCTCATGGCTCGGCTCGACGACGAGGACTGGTACGCGCGGCTCTCGGCCGCGGAGGCGCTCGGCGAGATCGGCCCGGAGGCCGCGGTCGCCATCCCCGCGCTGGAGGCGATGTACGCCGATCCGAACGAGAGCGTGCGCAAGGTGGCGAGGGAAGCGACCGAAGACATTCGGAAGGCGATGGGCTAGCCCCACACCCCGCGGAAGACTTCCGTGGCCGGACCCGTCATGTAAACGTGGTCGTCGCCGGCCCATTCCAGCTCCAGGTCGCCGCCGGGGAGGTGCGCGAGAATCTGCCGGTCGGTCTTGTCGTTTACCGCGCAGGCCACGCACACCGCGGTCGCGCCGGTGCCGCAAGCGAGCGTGACCCCTGAGCCGCGCTCCCACGTGGCCATCTTCACTTCGTTGTGTGAGATGACCTGCACGAAGTGCGCGTTGATGCGCTCGGGGAAGGCCGCGTGGTTCTCGATCTTAGGCCCCACCGTTTCGAGATCGACCGCATCCGCGTCGTCCACGAAGATGCAGCAATGGGGGTTGCCTACGGACACGCAGGTGACGGCGTAGATTTGCCCGTCCACGTCGAGCGGTTCGTCAATGCACGGACTGTCGGGCTCGCCGACCATGGGCAAGTCCTTGCGCAGCAGGTTTGGCTGGCCCATGTTCACGCGCACCTTGCTCACCTTGCCGCCCTCGACCGTGAGTTGGAGCGTCTTGATGCCGGCCTCGGTCTGCACCGTGATCTCGTCCTTGTCCACAAGGCCATGGTCGTACGCATACTTCGCGACGCAACGGATGCCGTTGCCGCACATCTGCGCCTCGGAGCCGTCCGCGTTGAACATGCGCATGCGCACGTCGGCCTGGCCGGACGGCATGATGAGGATGAGCCCGTCGGAGCCGATGCCGAAGTGCCGATCGCTGACCGCGACGGCCAGTTCGGCCGGGTTGTCCACGGTCTCCTCGAAGCAATTGACGTACACGTAGTCGTTGCCGAGCCCGTGCATTTTGGTGAAGTTCATGGCCATTGTCCTGGGGAGCGGAAGGCCTTCGCCTTCCGTGTCGTAGCCAAGGCACAGGTCGCGACAGTTCCCCCATGGGATTTGCTGGTCCGAGCCGCAGATGCCGCTGGCTTGTAGCAGGGCCATTCATGGCCCGTCAGCAACGCTGAGAAACGGGCGATGAATCGCCCTACTACAAACGACCCGCGCGTCCCACACGGGCCCGTGTGCCTAACAATCGTTGTAAGAAACCGGTGACGCCAGGCTTGCGGTAAGACGGGTGGCAATTCTGGGGGAACCCGTGACAGGTCGGAACGCGAAGGCATTCCGCTCCGCCACGCTCGGCATGACAGTGAGGCGAACACGCGCGGCCGCTAGCCTTCCTGCACGATCTCCGACAGATCGGCGACGCTCTGCGAGAAGAGCGCGTTCACGTCTCGCAGCAACGCGAGCCGGTTGTTCTTGGTTGGCTCGTCGTCCACGTTCACGAACACCTGATCGAAAAACGTGTGCACCGGCTCGGCGAACGCGTCGTGATAATGCTTAGCCGCGGCCAGGTAGTGCTTGGCTTGCCTGAGTTCCACGAGTTTGTCCCGATGTTCGCCCAGCGCTTTGGCGAGGCGCATCTCCGCATCCTCTTTGAGCAACTCGGGGCGAAGCTTTGCGTCTTCGGGGCAGTTTTTGGCCATGTTGTGCGTGCGCTCGACCACGGCCACGAGCGCTGGCCAGTACGGCTCTTGGCTCATGGCCTCGACCGCTTCGAGCCGTGCGAAGGTGTCGTTGATGTCGTCGAATCCGGCCGCGAGCACAGCATTGACGATGTCGTAACGCCGGCCCTCGTCGAGGGCCATCTGCGCGATGCGGTCGCGGAAGAAGCGGAAGAGCCCATCGATGAATTCCTGCTTGAATTCCAGCGACGTGGGCATCTGGGACTGCGCTGCGGCCACGGCGGCGGAGAGGGAGAACGAGAGGCCCTTCTCCCGCACGATACGGATGACGCCCTGGGCCTGCCGGCGCAACGCGTAGGGGTCTTGCGAGCCGGTGGGGGCGAGGCCGATGGAGAACATGCACACGATGGCGTCGAGTTTGTCCGCCAGGCTCACGAGCGCGCCGGCCAGCGTCTGGGGCAGCGCGCCGCCGGCCTTGCGCGGCAAGTAATGCTCGGCGATGGCCTCCGCGACCTCGGCCGGCTCTCCGTCGTGGAGCGCATAGTGCTTGCCCATGGCGCCTTGGAGCTTGGGAAACTCGCCCACCATGAGCGTGACCAGGTCCACCTTCGCAAGCTTGGCCGCGCGCTGGGCCACGTTGGTTTGCTCTTGGGAGAGGCCCAAGGACCGGGCCAGGAACGTGGCCAGGTCCGCCATGCGGTCCGCGCGTGAAAAGTACGACCCAAGCCGATCCTGGAAGATCACATCCTGTAGCTTGGGCAGCTTCTCGCGAAGCGGCGTGCGGCAGTCCTCTTGCCAGAAGAACTCCGCATCGGCCAGCCGGGCCTCCAGCACGCGCTCGTTGCCGGCGCGAATGCTGTCCACGTGCGCACCGTCGCGGTTGATGACCGCGAGAAACTTGTTCTGAAGTTCGCCCTGCGCGTTGTACACCGCAAAATACTTCTGGTGCTCCCGCATGGCCTCGACCACCACCGGCGCGGGGATCTGGAGGTAACGCGCGTCGAAGTCGCCTTCGATCACGGTGGGGTACTCGACCAGATTCACCACGTCGTCAAGCAACTCCACGTCGTCGAGGGTTGTGCCGTAGGGCTTGAGCTTGGCGTCGACCGCGGCTCGGATCATGGCCTTACGCTCGCCCATGTCCACGAGAACCTTGCGCTCGCGCAGCGCGGCCACGTACGCGTCGAAGTCCGCGTGGGGCAAGTCCACGCCGCCCGGCGCGAGGAACGGGTGGCCTTGGGTCGTGCGGCCGGACGCCACATGTTCGATCTCGAAGGGCACGACCGCGTCGTCGAGCAGCGCGACGAGCGTGCGGATGGGCCGGGCGAACTTGATGCCCTTGCCGCGCCAGCGCATGGACTTGGGGAACGGCAGGCTGGTGATGATATCGGGCAAACGCTCCGCGAGGATGTCGGCCGCGGCGCGGCCCTCGATGCGTTTCTTGACCGCGCAGTACTCGCCCTTGGGCGTGTCTTTGAAGAAGATCGCCGACACGTCCACGCCTTGCTTCTTGGCGAAGCCCGCGCCGGCCTTGGTGGGATTGCCGTCGTCGTCAAACGCGATGCTCTTGGGCGGGCCGGCGACCTCTATCTCGACGTCACCCTGCCGCTCGATGATGCCCGACACGGACGCGGTGAGCCGCCGCGGGGTTGCGACGCCCTTGGTTCCATCGCCGCCCAGGTGCTCCTCCTCCAGCAGGTCGTCGATCGTTTGGCAAAGGCGGCCGAGCGCCGGCTCGATATAACTAGAGGGCAGCTCCTCCGTACCAATCTCAAGCAAGAGCGTAGGCATGATACTTGGCTCAAGAGGGGTGAATAGGGCATTCCGGGGCGTTTGGGGCGGGTTCCGGAAGACCGCTCACTATATCAGCGGACGCGGACCGGGTCAAGGTAGGGAAGCCTGGAGTTTCCCCATGCGCCGCCTGTGGAGCCCACGTCAGTGAGCCCCCTGGCCTCCACGCTCCCCGGCGGAGGCTCGCTGACGTGTGAGCACGACTATAGGCGCGCGGGCGCTGACGCCCCACCTCAGGGCTGCGGCCGCGGCAGCGCTCGTGCAAAGCCACGCTGGCCCTCAAGCGCCGGCTCTACGGAATGCGCACTACGCGGTACGTCTCACTTCACCACCGGCACCTTCGCCCACGTCTTGGACTTCACCGAGTCCATGACCGCGTCGAGGACCGCGACACACTGGGCGCCGTCTTGGAAGTCGGGCTTCACGTCCTTGCCGGCGCCGACGGCCTCGCAGAAGTCATAGACCGCGTGCACGAAGCCGTGCTCGTACCCGATGATGTGTCCCGGCGGCCACCACGCGGCAATGTAGGGGTGGCAGCCTTCCGTGGCGAGGATCGTCTTGAAGCCCTGCTGCCCGCTCTTGTCCTTGGTGCTGTAGAACTGAAGCTGGTTCATGTCCTCGAAGCAGAAGACGAGGCTGCCCAGGCTGCCGTTGATCTCGAAGCGGTTGAAGTTCTTGCGGCCCGGCGCGAGGCGGGTGGCCTCGAACGTGCCGAGCGCGCCGTTCTTGAACTGCGCGAGGAACATGGTGCAGTCGTCGATGTCGACCTTTTCAGTGCCTTCAGCCGCGACTGCGGTGAGGCCGGTGGACGCGCCCTCGGCCGGGCGCTCCTTGATGAAGGTCTTGCTCATGCCCACGACCTGGCCGATCTCGCCCACGAGGAACCGGGCCATGTCGACCATGTGCGCGTTCAGGTCGCCGTGTGCGCCGGAGCCGGCCACCTTCTTGCGCAGCCGCCAGTTCATGGGGAACTCGGGGTCGTTGATCCAGTCCTGGAGGTACGTGCCGCGGAAGTGGCGGACCTCGCCGATCTCGCCCGCGTCGATCAACTGCTTCGCGAGGCCGATGGCCGGCACGCGGCGATAGTTGAAGTTGATCATGTGCTTGACTTTGGCCTTGCGCACCGCGGCGAGCATCTCCTTGGCCTGCTTCAGGTTGAAGGCCAGGGGCTTCTCGCAGTAGATGTGCTTGCCGGCTTTGGCCGCGGCCATGGCGATGTCGTAGTGTACGTAGCTGGGCGCGGCGATGTCGATCATGTCGATGTCGTCGCGTGCGACGAGCTTTTTCCACGACGTTTCGTAGCTTTCCCAGCCAAACTTCTTGGCGAACTCGGCCACGCCGGCCTCGTCGCGTCCGCAGATGGCCTTCATGACGGGCTCGGTCTTCATGTCGAAGAACTTGGGCGCCTTCACGTACGCGTTGCTGTGCGCCTTGCCCATGAACTTGTAGCCGACCAGTCCTACGTTGAGCGTCTTGGACATTCTTGCCTCTCCTTGCTGTCTGGGGACACGATGCGATTGAACTTCGGATTGAGGAATCAGATATGAGAGAGACGAGATGGCGGGGGGGGCCGTTCTGCTATCTCCTATCCCTGCATGTCTCATCGCTCCGTCCAGCGAGTTGGAGATGATAAGTGCGCGTGTTTGGAAAATCAAGAACAATGTGGCTATAATCACGCCCCTCCACTTTCCCGAAGGCTTGTAGTCTTTGGGAGGGTTCCGCCAGAGACCGCGCCGCTTCTAGGCGCTTAGCGGTTTTCGAACGACACCATGTTGTCGATGCGCTCCGTTGTGGAGTGCGCCGGCTCGACGGCGCTTTGGCTGGCAGCGCGTAGCGCTGCTAAAGCTAAAGCGGCGTTCCCGCACATGCGGGCCTCTGCCACCGCGCTCCACAAATACCGCGCACGAGCGCCCCTTTTTCGCAGCGAAGTCTGCGGGAAAGCGCAAAACCTTCGGGAGGGTTTTCCCCACAGCCCCCAGACAGGCAGCACTACCCATGGCCTTCGAAGACGATGCAGACTACGACAGCGGCTCCGACGATGGGGATAACTCATCAGTTGATCACATGCAGGCAGGGGAGGAGGACAACTACGAGGACTACGAGCGCCACGTGCAGGCGCAAGCGCAACAGGGCAAGGCCCAGCCCAAGAAGAAGGGCTACCTGTCGGGCTGTCTCAAGGGTTGCGGCTGCCTCGCAGTGTTCGTGGTCGCGGCGCTGATTGGCGGCGGCCTGTATCTGTTCGGCTCGTCTGATCTTGCCGGCCCGCAGGAGTTCGTCGAGGCCCAGCACTCCGCCCTGGCCGTGGTCACGCTCGACCCCAAGGACGCAGGCGTGAAGGAGTTGGTGGGTACGCTGGACAAGCTGTGGCAGGCGGAAGCCGCGAAGGATCCGGACTTCCCGGGCGTGTTCAAGGAGTTTAACACGAGCAGCTTCCTGCCCTTGCGCGCCATGCTGCTGATGGAGCCGGGCCAATCACTCGATGAGGCCCGGCCACTCGTCGTGCTGAGCTTGGGCAGGATGTAGGGCATGGCCAAGCTGCTTTTCGGGGTCGCTTGCTTTGGCGTGGCCAACGATGACAAGGACAGCGGCGACGTGCGCACGCGCGGCGGGCAGAAGCTGATCGTTTTCAAGAAGCCCGATGGGTCCGTGAAGAGCACGGTGGCCATGGTGCGCAACAACGTGTTGATCTCGGATGATCCCGCTAAGGTCGAGGCCGCGCTCGACGCGCTCGCCAAGGGCGGCGAAGCCCAAGGCCCCCTCGTCGCCACGAAGCTCCACAACATGATCGACCAAGCGCAGGATGGTTACGGCATCGTGACGAACACCGGCGGCCAATTGGACAACGTGCTGGAGCGCCTCTACAAGGAAGCGCCCCGCGCCCAACGGCTGAACCCCGGCGACATCGTGAACTTGGGCTGGGATGGCGACATCATGCCGGGCGACAAGCTCCGCCTGCGGCTGCTGCTCGAGTGCCGGGACAGCCGAGCCGCCACGCGCGTGCAAAGCTCCGCGGCCAAGCTCGGCCAGGAAGTGGCCAAGCGCGAGCCTAAGGTGTCCTTCATCGACAGCGAAGCCAAAGACGACGTGGTCACGGTTACGGTCGAGATCGCGGAACTGTCGAAGATCATCAAGCAGAAGAAGTAGCGCCGGATTCACTCGCGCCAGCAGACCGTTCGTAGTAGCGCCCGTCAGGGCGCTTCTGGCGGAAGGGCCAAAACAGAAGAGGCCCTTACGGGCCTCACGACGAACGCAACACATGTGGCCATGAACCCCACCATCCGCTCCCTGATCGAGTCGGACCTCGATGCCTGCGCGAAGGCATTCGCCGAGACTTTCGCGGCGCCGCCCTACAACGACGAGTGGTCGGTCCGCGACGCGCGGGTCAAGCTGGCGAAGCTGTTGGGCATCGACCCGGACTATGCGGTCTGCGCGGAAGCCGATGGGCGCATCGTTGGCGCGGTCTTCGGCCGCGTGAGCTACTGGTGGGTGGGGCCGTGCCTGGTCGTGGAGGAGCTGTTCGTCCATCCCGCCCATCAGCGCCGCGGCGTGGGCAGGGCGCTCATGATGGAGGCCCAAACCCGCGCGAAGGACCGCGGCGTGGTCGGCATGTGGCTGCTCGCGAACCGGCGCTCGGGAGCGTTGCCCTTTTACGAGCGCCTCGGCCTGTCGGAGACGCCCGACGTGGCGGTGATGCTGAAGCGGTTCCCTGAAGTGTAGGCGGACACTGGTCATTGGTCATTGGTCATTGGTCATTGGATACTGGATACTGGATACTGGATACTGGATACTGGATGAAAACCCTGGCTATCGAAACCTCTGGTGCGATCGGCGGCGTCGCCCTATGGGACGGTGCACTCGTGGGGGAGCGTTTGTTCGCTGAGCGCATGAACCACGCGGAGGAGCTGTTCCCTGCCATCGAAGCCCTCAGCCAGGACGCGGGGTGGGCGCCGGACGCGCCGGACCTGATTGCCGTGAGCATCGGCCCTGGCTCCTACACCGGCCTCCGCGTCGGCATCGCGGCGGCGAAAATGCTCTCGTACGCGATCGACGCGGCGCTCATCGGCGTGCCATCGCTCGACGTGCTCGTGCCGAATGTGCCGGCGGAGGTCTGCCTGGCCGCGCCGATCATCGATGCGAAGCGGAAGCAGGTCTACTCGCGGCTCTACGAGTGGCAGGAGACCTCGTGGGCGCCCACGTCGGACTTGTCCATCGATTGGCCAGCCGAACTCGCGGCCGGGCTGCCCGCGGGGACCACCGTGTTCGGCTCAGGGGCCGAGCAGTACGCGGACGTATTCGCGTCGGCGGGGCTAGTCGTGGCGGAGGATGCCGCCTACGCTCAGGCCCAGCCGCGCGTGGTGGCGGAGCTAGGCGCGCGGCTCTACGCGGCGGGCGAACGCACGGACCGGGAGGCGCTGATACCGCTCTATCTGCGCAAGCCGGAGGTGGAAGAAAAGAAACGCGCGGGGCAGACCGCCTAGAGGCGGGACTCCGAACTCGGAATCGACTGGTCACGGACGTCCACGTCCGCACCCCCCACGCGTGGGCCTCCCGGCCCGCGGTAAGTCTGAAGATCCAGAGCGAACAATGCGAGGTCGCCACGGCCGGCCGGCTGCTGGCAGATGGCGCTCCCCGCCCGCCTGAACTCGTGAGAAATGCGGGCTCATCCGGCCGTCTCGCTTCGCTGCGATGGCCCTACAGACGGGACTCCAAACGGGGCGACTCCAGACTACTCCTTCGCCTCCTCGAACCGGACGTCGGCGACCCAGATCTGCGAGTCGCCGCCGCCGAACCCCATCTTCTGGCGCTTCGTTTCAGGGTCGAGCATGCCCGGCGGCACGGTGAACACGATGCGGCACCACTCCGGCTTGCCGCTCACCTGCCCCTCGCGCGGCAGCGGCTTCCACACTCCGCCGGCAGCCGTGCCGGCGCCCTTGCCCTTGGTGCAGATGAGCATGTTGCCGAACTTCGACTCTCCCCACACATCCATGGTGATGCGGTACGGCTTGGTCAGGTCGTCCACGATCACCGCAAACGCGGCCCAGCCGGCCGCGTTGTCGCCGGGGCCGGTCTCGTCGGAGTTGCGGCACTCGCGGCCGCCCTTGGTCTCGACCTTGCCCCAGCCCTCCCAGCGCACTCCGTCCGCACTGGCGGCTTGGACGTTGTCGAGGTACTCCTTGAACCGGCGCATGCTGGCCCCGCCCCAGCCGGACTTCTTGCGCGCGAGCAGCTTCGCCGCGGCTTCTTTGGCCCTCGCGAGGAGCGCCCTGTCTCCAGAGTTCTCCCAGGCCTCGTTGAGCACGATGGCGTACGTGCCCAACGCGCCGTACTCGAACTGCGCCTTCACGCGCGCAATGCGCGCACGCGCCGGGTCGGTGTCGGCTGCGGCGCTGGCGCGGTCGACGAGCGCCAAGGCCTTGTCGAAGCAGCCGGCTTGGTATACGTCGGGGGCCTGCGTGTAGGGGTTGCCGCGGTAATGGCCTCCTGAACGGGCCACGACGGCTTCCTGCTCGTTGTAGAACGCCATCATGTCTTGGGCCGCGGAGCCATACATGCGCTCGTTCCACTCGCGGATGATTGGCTCTGGGTCTTGATCCACGTTCCACAGCAGCTTCGCGGTCACGTAGTAGAGTGCGGCCATCTGCGGCCAGTTGCTTGCGCTGGACTGGGCGAGGTATTTGCGGATGCCGAGCGCGTGGTAGTGCTTGATGTCCGACGCCATTTGCCGCACCACCGGCCGGGGCAGGCCCAGCCACTGGCTCTTGTCGGTGTACGCGTACACCATCATCTGCGGGCTGATCTTGGCCCAGCCTTCGAGGATGCTGTTGTAGATCTCGTTGTCCCGGCAGCCTGGCGTGTTGATGGGGTGCGCGTAGCACGCGGGGATGTAATGGCAGACCACGTGCACCACGTGCGGGTCGGGCCGTGCGGTCTCCGGCGGCTCCGCGTAGCTCACGTACGCGAACATGTACAATTCCTTATCCGGCATGTCGAACACCGCGCGCTTGGCCACTTCGTTGGCGAACACGCACAGCCGGTCGCTCACCACGGGCTCGCTCTTGCGGTGGTACCACTTCTTGCTTTTGCAGAGTTTCTCGTCGAGGGCCTTGCAGCGGTCGCACTCGCACCAGCCGTATCCATCGTTGGGCGCGATGGAGAAACAGCGCGCCGTGGGGTTTTCCTGGAAATACTTGCGGACCACCTTCGCGACGACGTCGATCAATTGCGGGTTCGTGGTGCAGATCTGGTTCCGCCGGATCGTCGGCCGCACGCGTTTGCCGTTGATGAGCGCGTAGAATTCAGGGTTCGTCTTGAAGTATTTGTCCGGGGGCAGAATATCGGCAAAACTGTGGATCGAGCGCACCATGGGCGGCAGGTAGTAGGCGTTGCCGTGCGCGTCCGCGAAGTCTTTCTTGAAGAAGCCGTTGAGGCGGTTGCGTATGGCCCACTTCTGTGCGTCGGGGCTGCGCACGTAGAAGAACCGGCACCGGAAGCTTGGCGACTCGGTGCGGTCGGTCTGCGGGTAGGCGATGGTGGCGCGCTTGGGCACGCTCTCTCCCTCGTCGCCGGGGTAGAGCCAGCGCACGCCCAGATCCTCCAGAAACGCGTACGCGGCGTACAGCGCGCCCCTCTCACCGCCGCCGATAAGGCGCACCTCGCCGGGGCGGGTCACGATGCGGAAGCCGGCTTCGCCGAGCTTGCTGTCGTCCGCGACCTGGATGACGATTCGCGTGCCGGCGCCGTCGCCAACGGCGAGTTTGGCGCCGGACATTTTCTCCACGTACGCCGCGATCTCGTCGGCCGCGGTCTGGAGGGTGGCAGACGGCTGGTCGGGCAGCACGAGGCAGGCTTGGGGCTTGCCACCGGCCGCGATTGGCGCTTCGTATCCCAGACAAGGCACGGCACCGGCGAGCAGCGCCGCGAGCGAGCCCGCGTAGCGAGCCTTCATGGCAGGCCTCCTTCACAGGTTTTGAGCGTGGAAAACTGTTTGCCAGTGTACCGCACGCACGCGCACGATCAAGTGCACGTGGGAAAACCTCTTGCTTTTGGCTGGGCATGGTGTTTAATTAGCGTACTGGAGAGAGCCATCTTGCCGATGGCCACCCCTGGGTCGCCCACCGCAATGCCAGCACGCGCGCGGACGACCTCACGCCAAAGCGATGTCAGAGTCCGTGCGCGAGGCTGTCGCCGGTCTTCTGCAACGTTCGGGAGGTCGATATGGCAATTAAGTTCAGATGCGTCTGCAACAAGAAGCTTTCGGCGCCGGACGGCACGGCTGGCAAAAAGGCGCGTTGCCCCACTTGCGGGCACGTGATGCAAGTGCCGGAGCCGATCATTGAGGCCCAGATCATACCGGACGAGGAGCCGGTGGCGGGGGAGGTTGAGTCGCCCCCAGAGGCACAGGGAAGGGACGAGGGTCTCCGGCCCCTGAGCGCATTCCAGCCGTCCTCCGGCGCGTTCAAACATCTGGCCTCTCAGCTCCAGAAGCGCGAGGGCCACAAGAGCGTGGCCACCTCCGGGTGTGCGCTCGTGGTGGACGACGAGCCGGACACGTTGGCCACGGTCTCCGACCTGCTGGAGCACCACGGCTTCGACGTCGTCAAGGCCACGACGGGCGAGGATGGCATCAAGATGGCCTACGAACACCTGCCCGACGTCGTGGTGCTCGACGTGATGCTGCCGGGCATCAACGGGTTTGAAGTGTGCAGGCGGCTCAAGGACGCGTCCACGCCAGGCCGCGGCAGCTACGACGCTCACACGCCCATTGTCATGCTTACCGCGCGGACGAAGAACCGCGACGTGCAGTACGCCAAAGCCGCGGGGGCTGACGGGTATCTGAAGAAGCCGGTGGAGCCCATGAAGCTTTACAGGAAGATCGACAAGGCACTGAACCGGTAAGGACGAGAGCCGCGTCGCCCGCAAGTGGCAAGGGGCTGCAATCGGCATTCCGCACAGGGCAGCAAACACGTCATGGCAGAACAGGCCCCCGAGCGTATCCTTTGCGTATCGGCCGTTGCCGAGCCACGGGGAACGTCTACGTACACGCAGGGGCTGGTGCAAGCCATGCGCGACCGGGAAGCCGAGTGCGTGCTCTTGGCACTGGAGGGTCCCATGGTGGCTGAGTACGAGAAGCTGGGCGTCGAGCTGCACGTGCTGCCGAAGCTGGACAAGCCGCGCTCGCCGTTTTTCCCCAAGAGCGAGTTGGCCGCGATCGCGCGAGAGGCTTGCCCGCAGATCGTGCACATACAGAGCCAGCACGCGCTTGGCGCCGGCCTGCTGGCCGCCGAAGCCGCCAACGCCCCGGCCGTGGTCACCGTGCACATCCCCCTGGCCAAACGCAGCGCCAAGAAGGCGCTCATGAACGTGGAGGGCATCATCGCCGTAAGCCAAGCCGTGCGGGAGGACTTGGTCAACAGCGTCAGGCTGCCCCGGGAGATGATCCGCGTCATCCCCAATGGGCTGGACCTCAGCAAGTACAGGGCGCCAGAGCCCAAGGCCGAACGCCGGGCCACGGTCGTGGCCACGGCAGGCGCGCTGGAGCCCGTCAAGGCGCAGGGCGACTTCCTGGCCGCGGCCAAGATCCTCCTCGACGCAGGGCACAACACGCAGTTCCTCGTCATTGGCGATGGCCCCGAAGAAGGCAAGCTACGGCAGCAGGCGGCCCACCTGGGCATCCAGAAGAACGTGACGTTCGTGACCGACGTGACCAACCATCGCCAACACATTAGCACGTGCGACGTGTTCGTCATGCCGTCGTGCATGGAGGGGCTAGGGCTGTTTGTGCTTCAGGCCATGGCCTTTGCCAAGCCCGTCGTGTCGACCAGCGCGGGGGGGCTGTGCCAGATCGTGCACGACGGGGAGAACGGGCTTGTGGTGAACCGCAACGATCCGGCCGGCATCGCCGCGGCCGTCACGAAGATCATGGGAGACCCTCGCCTGGCCCAAAGCCTGGGTACGCGGGCGCGGCAGTTTGTGGAGGCCGAGTTCAGCATCGCCGCGTGCGCGGACAAGACCCTGGCGTGCTTCCGGGAAGTGCTCGAAACCGAGGAAGCCAAAGAAGAGTAGGCTGGCGCGGGGGCTGTCAACTGGACACACGTCACACCGTGGCAGTCTGTCCGGATTCCCGCGGCGGCGTTGTGGAAGAATGACATCCGTGGGTCCGATCTGGCCTCCCGCTCTTGCCTCGGCGCTCACAGGCGCTACCCTGAGCCA
>JAJRTI010000956.1 GCA_024278415.1 Planctomycetota bacterium
CACCTAGTTCCATCTTGGTACGCCGGTCCAGAACCGAACGTTTTCGGGATGTCCGTGGCTTCGAAGTCTCTCGGTGTCCACGTGCAGGGGGTCTTCGTTCTGTGCTGCGTTCCTTCAGCGCTGTTCCACTGTACTACGGATGTGTTAACCTCTCCATCGTAGTCGATGATGGCGCCGGCATTCCCTGGAAGCCAGGTAAGGTGTGTCGCGCAGTAGTAGTACGACGTCCCTTGGACGTAGTCATACTCTCGCCCCTGTCGATGGGCGAGGTAACTGTATGGATAGACCCAGTGTATGGAATCAGCCGGAATAGTGCCGATCGTGAGTTTGAAGGTACCCGAAACCGTCTCTGACATCGACCACGACTTCGTCCCGTTCGTGCCCAGAGATAGGGTCCCAGCCTCCGGGAAGCCCAGCTGAGCCGAAATCGTGGACGAGCCGCTACGGCTCACAGTGACTGACACACTGGTCGAGCGTTCTACCTCATCAGTGTCTTCGCTGTCCGGACAGACGTTTTGCTTCTCCATCCTGCCGCCGCTGGCCTTGTGCTCGTCGTAGGCGTCGAACCCATCCGCCTCCGTACACTCATAGCATTCCGGCCAATTCGGCGGGTAGTAGAAGTAACGACCGAGCGCGTGTGGTCCGGCGACACCATGCTCTATACCGGTCGACGTGCTGTTCCTGTTTCCAGGCGTCTCATCGCCAGGACACGCGGCCATGACAACTCCGGGTAGCCATGCGGCAGCAGCTATGGCTGCGACGACAGCCAAGGCAGGCACGACCACATGCGTTACAGTGCTTCTATTCATTATCAGGACTCCTCGTTAAAACAGTGCAGACATGATGTGGTTGACACTCACTAAGACACTCTCACCGGGTCTCCTTACCAACTCGTCCTGCTCGTCGTGTCATCACTATAGCAACGCCGCACAGACCGAGCACGACCGCTACAATTGCTACGACAAGTAACACATTCTTCCCTGCTTTCTCATGGTTTTCTGTAGCTTCGCCCACCTTCTGTGACGAAAGCTCCTGAGTCGCTAGCCCTGCCAGAATGCCGCTCAAGGCAGCATCGCTCGCGGCTCCGGACAGATCGTGGGCTCCCAGTACGCGCTCGACAGCCAATGCGCTCGCCTCATCCTGGTGGAGCATCTTCGCCTGAACCGCACGGACGTACTTGATCCAGCCTTCGGCCTCACGTTTGTAGCGAGTGTTGGCGTATTTCTCGGCGAGGCCCTTGAAGATACGCTCCGCCACCGCATACTGCTGCTTCTTGAGTGCTATCTCGCCGATACGGAACTCCGCGATGATCCGGCGTTCGTCCTTGGTCTTAGAGCAACGGCCTAGCAGTTCGGTGAAGAATTCCATCGCCTCGTCATGGCGATCGTTGCGCATGGCGAGTTCGCCGCCAGCAAATAGGGCTGGAATCACGTAGTGGGGATTGTCGGCATAGCGATCTCGGATCTTACGGTACTCGGCCAATCCGGCGTCCGTGCCTTCGCGCTGTGCGATGAGCCGAGCGTGCTGGAACGTATTGGCGTGTTCCATTGGGCCGTAGCCACAATAGTCTGTCTTCCGGGGCGGGTACTTCTGGAAGTAGGTGCGGAATGCCTCCTCTGCCTCGGCCCACTCCCCGAGCCGGAGGTAAATGGATGGGAGGATCGAGCGAGCCTGGTACTCGCTCAACGTTTCGGGCCAGCGGGTCGCGATCTGTGTGAGCCTCTCAGCGATCTGTCTAAGGCCCTCGGTATCGCCGTCCTTCTTCGCCTTGTCCAGCACAGGCCCAAGCGTAGCGAGTTCTGCTTGGGCCGGATTGAAGGACTTCTCCATCTCAAGCAACGGACCGGCCTGTTCCTTTGTGATGAAACCGTGCTTGAGCCAATCCCGCACCGCGAAAAGACACAACGCGGCCGGCTCCGAGCCCGGATGTTCCTCACACATTGCTCGTATTCGGCTCAGGATGGCCGGGTAGTCTCTGTCCTCAGGGGCAACCTTGCCGATTTCGGCGAAGATGTTGTCAAACTTCTTGAAGCTTGGTGGTGCATCCTTGGGCCGAGGAGTGGTGGAGTGCGAGTGGGGCGATTCGCCTCCGCGAAGAGAGGGGCACACCGTGGCGAGGCCGAGGGCCAGAACCAGCAAGACAGGCCGGCTTCCACGGGAAGGGGAGGCTGAGCAGACTCCGTGAACCGCGATGCGTCTACCGTGGCATGTCATTCCTGTGGCCCTCCGTGTCTCGTGTGTGTGGCCTGCGCATCGGTCCTCGGCTCGTCTGATCACTGGAATCAAGAGTTGCCCCCTCCTGCCTCAGTGTGCGTCACATGCAGCTCCAGGCTGGTGATCGCGCTGCCGGATGAGGGTTCACAGTGTGAGGAGGGGATCATTCGAGTGCGGACAGAAAAACGCAAAGACGCAAAGGCGCGAAGATGCAAAGGCTGAGATCAAGGGATAGGATCAGATGACCATTGGGCAATCACTGGCTCCTTGGTGGAACTCCGTTACGGGCTGTTTCGAATAGCAGGTCCTCGATGCAGGCACGCTCGAAGAGGCAGCCTCGCGCCGCGGTACAGCATGGGCCGCCGCAGATGTAGCGGAGTTGGCAGTCGCGGCACTCGGGTGTGTCGTCCACGCCGGGCGCAACGGCTGTTTGTGGTGGGCGAGTGATCGCCTCCTCAGAGAGCGCATTGACCCGCCGGTCGGCGGACGAGGACGCATGCGCGCTGCGAACGGGCGCCCGGCCGTCTTCCTGGAGTAGGAGCGGGCACGCGGCCGTCAAGCTATCCGGTCCGAACGCGGTCACGTGGCCGGTCGCGGCGCCGCACGACCAGGGCAGGCCCTGGCCTAGCTCGATGCGATTCAGCCAGTCGTTTTGGGGATGCATGCGCGTCATGGGCACGGGACGCTCGCGCTGCACTTCGGCCACTGCCGACGCGATTTCGTCCGCCGGATAGGCGGCTTCGCGCGTGCGCCGGAATACGAGCCCGGCCCCATCGTTGGCCTCCGTGCAGGCCTCGCAGAGCGAGAGAAGACTCGATGGGTCAATCTCATTCACGTACAGGCGAACGGGCACGCGCACGCCGGCGCGCGCCAGCGCCTCGGTCTGGCGCAGGGCATGCTCGGCGGCATCGGCGAGTACGGTGACGTCGTTGTCTTTCGCCCAGGCCGGAACCCAGCCGGGAACCTGCCGCAGGTCCGAGGAGATGCGGATCGAGACCTGGATGCTCTTCGCTTGGATCGCCTCCTGGAGCGGAATGCCTTCGCATTCCGAGGAAGGGCCCGCGGGATCTCGGCACACGGAAGGCGAAGGCCTTCCGCTCCGAGGTTGTATGGCTTCGACAATCTCACGCGCCACAGGCCAGTCGATCGCGTCGCCCGCGCTCCAGAGAACCACCTCCAGCTCCCCCTGTTCCTCCAGGGCATCCACGGCCTGGCCC
>JAJRTI010000097.1 GCA_024278415.1 Planctomycetota bacterium
CGGCAAGCTCGACGCGGCCAAGCAAAAGTCCGCGGCCATCGCCCGCCTTGTCGAGTCGCTGAAACGGCAGCAGGCCGAACTGGAGACCACGCTGAGCTACTGCACGATTCGCGCCCCCTTCGACGGGCTGATCGCCCAGCGCCTGGTCGATCCCGGCGACCTTGCCGCGCCGGGCAAGACACTGATGGTGGCGTACGACCATTCTACGCACAAGCTCTCCTTCGACGTGCCGCAGCAGGACCTGCCGCAAGTGCGGGAGGGGCTGGACGTGACGTTCACGGTCCAAGGCCAACCCCATCAGATCAAGCTGTCGCACCTCTACCCCTCGCTCAACCTGGCGCGGATGGTCCGTGCGGAGGCCGCGCTCGATGGCGAGCACCTGGCTGGGCTGTCCTGCGGTGCGTACGTGCCGGTGTCCGTGATCTTGAGCAAGAAGGACGATGCCACGTTGGTCCCGGCGGCTTGCCTTATCGAGTCGCCGGATCGCAAGCCCTATGTCTTTGTAGCTCATGAGGGCCATTTGGCGGCGCGGCCCGTAACGGTGGTGGGCTCGAACCGAGACGATGTCGCGGTGCAGGGCGTCAAGCCCGGCGAACAGGTCGTCCTGAGCACGTTCCTCGGCTGGGCGCTCTTGTCCTCCGGGCAGAAGGTCGAGGTGGTCCAATGAACCTCACCAACTTCTCCCTGAAGAACCCGTATGTCATCATCGCCATCCTGCTGGTCGTGGTGGCGCTGGGCGCGTTTGCGTTCTTCAAGACGCCCACGGACCTCTTCCCCGACACCTCGCCTCCCCAGGTGATCGTGGTCACGGTCGAGCCCGGCGCGAGTGCGGCCGACATCGCGGACAAGATCACGCAGGTCATCGAAAAAGAGCTGAACACGCTCAGCGGCTTGAAGAAGGTCACCAGCACGAGCCGGGACGAAGTGTCGTCCGCCAACGCGGAGTTCTTCTACGAGAAGCCGATCGGCGAGGCCGTGCTCGACGTGCAGAACGCGATCAGCCGCATCCGCGCGCAGTTGCCCAAGGATATCCTGGAGCCGCGCATCTACCGAATCACCGACGCGACCAAGCCCTTGCTCACCGTCGCGCTGTCGCCTAAGCCCGGCAGCACCAAGACGCTCTCGGAGATTCGCCTGCTCGCGGAGAATCAGATCGAGAACCAAATCCTTACGCTGCCCGGCATCGCGGACGTGGACGTGTTTGGCGGGCATCAGCCCGAGGTCAAGGTGCGGGTCGACCGGGACCGCCTCGCGGCCAACCGCGTGTCCATCGGCGAGGTCGTGGCCGCGCTCGCGAAGCAAAACGTGTCCGCTCCCGCCGGCGCGATCTACTCGCAGGCCCACGAATACCTCGTGAAAACGGTCGGCGAGTTCGCCAACCTTCAGCAAATCCGCGACCTGCCCCTGCGCAACTCTCACCAGGGGATCCTTCGCGTGAGTGACGTGGCCGAGGTTGCGTTGGGCGAGACCGAGCAGCGCAGCGTGTACCATGGCAACGGCAAGCCCGCAATAGCGCTGAACGTGCTCCGGCCCGACAAAGGCCCCACAGTGGCCGCGATCAAGAGTTTCAAGGCGCTCCTGCCCAAGCTCAAGGCGCAGTTTCCGGACATCCAATTCGAGATTACCGACGACCAGCAGCCGCTCATCGACCTGAACGTGAACGGCATGCGCATGTCGCTGGTCCAAGCCGTCATTCTCACGGTGATCGTGATCTTCGTGTTCTTGGCCGACCTGCGCGCCGCGCTCGTCGTGTCGGTCAGCATCCCCTTGGCGTTCCTCACGAGCTTGGTCGTGCTGTGGTTCAGCCCGTTCACGTTGAACATGGTGACCCTCTCGGGCCTGATTATCGCGGTGGGCATGGTGGTTGACGCGTCGGTGGTCGTGCTAGAGAACATCTACCGCCACTACCGGGAGATGGCAGAGCCGGACGCGGCCCTGGCTGCCCGCGAGGGCGCGGCCGAGATCTCGCTGGCCACCACTGCCGGCATGCTCACCACCGTCATCGTGCTCGTGCCGGTCATGTTCACCGGCGGATACACGCAGCAGACCATGCGTCCACTGAACATGATGATCTCGTCCACGCTGGTGGCCTCGCTGCTCATCGCGTTGACTGTGGTGCCGCTCATGGCCTCGCGGCTGCTGGCTCGGCCGCACGAACACCGCAACATCATCGAGCGCATCTTCGGCGTCACCGACAAGGGCGTGGGACTGCTGGCCTCGTTCTACCTCGGGATTTTGCGCCGCGCGCTCCGATGGCGGGTCGTGACACTGGCTCTGGCCATCGGGTTCTTTGTCGTCACCATGAAGACCGTCCCTCCGCTCATCGGCGGCGAACTGATGCCGCCCATGGACACAGGGATCGTGAATCTCGTGTTCGACACTCCTTCCGACGACTCGCCCGCGGAAGTCGAGCGCACCCTGGGTGAAGTGGAAAAGGCCATCTACACACAGCAAGGCGTCCTGACCGTGTCCTCGATCGTGGGATCGGAGCCCGGCCAGACGAGCTTTGGGGGAGGCGGCGCGACCGCGCAGTCCGGCAAGGTCATTGTCCATCTGGTGGATCGCACTCAGCGAAAGGAAACCATTTGGCAAATCCAGGACAAATGGCGTGACGCGCTGCGCCTCATCCCGGGCGTGCGAACCTTCCGCATCAGCGAGTACGGCGCCACACCCCTCTCCACAACTCGCGCTCCCTTGGATGTGATCATCAGCGGCCCGGACTCCGATGTGGTGAGCCGCTTGGCCGATCGTTGCCTGGATGCGCTCAAGGGGCTGCCGGGGTTGGTGGACGTGCGCCGCAGTTGGTATGCGGACAAGACCGAGTATCGCGTCACGGTGGACCCCGCGTTGGCGCGGCTCTATCAGACGACTCCCGCGGACGTAGCCCTCGAACTAAAGGCCATCGTCAAAGGCGTGCCCGCCACTGCAATGCGGCTCGCCGGCTACCTCGACATCCCCATCACGGTGCAGTACGCCAGCCGCGGCATCGACCGTCCGGGGCTCTTGTCCCAGGCGTACGTCTCATCCAAGTTCGGACCGCTACCCCTGCGCGCGCTGGCGACGGTGGAGTCCCGCCGCGACCAGCCCTTCATCACTCGGGAGCGGCTTCAGAACACGATCGACATCACAGGCGTGAACCGCATCTTCACCATCGGCCAGGTTGCCGCTATGGCCAAGAAGCGGCTGGCCAAGGTCAAGACGCCGGAAGGATACAGCTTGACCATGTCCGGGACCATGGCGAACATGAAGACGGGCAAGCAGGAGATGGGGCGGGCCCTGATGATCGGGTTTGTGTTGCTCTACATCCTGATCCTGGCCATGTTTCATTCGTTTCGCCACCCCATCACGATCATGGCCGCGATCCCCTTGGCCATCGCGGGCGGGCTTTGGGGCCTGCTGATCTTCGACAAGCCCATGTGCAAGCCGGCCACGATGGGCCTCATTCTGCTCGGTGGCACCATCGTGAACAACTCGATTCTGCTGCTGGACTTTATCCTCAACGCGCGGGAGCGCGGCATGGGCCGCGACGAGGCGATCCTCCAGGCCGTGCGCCTGCGCATTCGGCCCATCCTCATGACCACGGTCTCTACCATCGTGGGCCTCTCGCCATTGGTCTTCGAGATGGCCGTGGGCCTGGAGCGCATGAGCCCACTGGGCATTGTGGCCTCCATTGGTTTGTTAGTCGGGACGTTCATGACGATGGTCGTGATCCCGGTCGTGTACTCGAGCATGGAAACCTTGGCCGGAGCGTTCGGATGGTTCTGGCGGTTCATGCTGGGACATCCGCAGCCGCCCGAGTCGAGCGTGGCGGCGGATTGAGGAGCCCCATAGAGAAGTCCGGTGCTGGCGCCCGTAGTCCTCTGTCTCGAGAAGAGGCGAAGACTGGTTTGTAGTAGCCCAATTCATTGGGCGTCTATCCCGAACGGAAGAACGGGCGATGAATCGCCCCCACTACAAGCCTCTACAGCCGCGGCTTTGCGTTCTCTTCGCGTGCGCCCATCGAGCATGCGCGATTGACACGACCGCATGAGCCTGCGCGAACCGTTTCGTTAATTGTGTCCGTTTCACAGAAAGGAGCCATGAAATGGCCGAATGTAATTGCAGCGAAGGCAAGACCATTCTGTTGTATGCGTGCTCGGGCGGTGCGAACGTCGGCGAGGCGTCCGACCGCGCCTGCCGCCAACTCATGTTTGAAGGCTACGGCCCGATGTGGTGTCTCGTCGGCCTCGGCGGCGATGTACAAGACTTGGTCCAAACCGCCAAGGACGCAGACATGAACGTCGTCGTGGACGGTTGCGACAAGTACTGCGGCAAGAAGACCTTCGACCGGTGTGGCCTCTCGAACTACGTCCAAGTCAAGGTGACGGACCTTGGCATCGAGAAGGCCAAGCCCAAGGCCGCAACGGACGAGGAAGTCGCCAAGGTCATTGAGAAGGTCAGGGAAGTCGTGGCAGACGCGTAGTGGAGCGGCCGGCCTTCGCCGTCCGCCCGAACGCTCCGGTTCTCGGTCGGAACGCGAAGGCGTTCCGCTCCAAGCGTCGTCATCCCTCTTTTTCGAGAAAGACTCATGAAGAAACTACAGATCCTCGGCACAGGCTGCCCGAAGTGCAAGAAGCTGACAGAGAACGCTGAAGCCGCGGCCAAGAACCTCGGCATTGAATGCCAGATCGAGAAAGTCGAAGAGATCAACGAGATCATGAAGTTCGGCGTCATGATGACACCCGCACTCGCAGTGGATGGCGAGGTGAAGGTCGTGGGCAAGGTGCCGCCGCCGGACGAGATCGAGAGGATGCTGGCGTAAGCGCAAGTATCGCTCCCCGCCCAGGCTCGGAAAGCCTTCGCCTTCCGTCTTCACCGTCCATCGGGCTGGGCTTCGCTTCGGCCGCTTGACATCGTATGGCGCCGGCGATAGCATATCTGCCCATGTGGATATTCGCATTATCAGATACCGAGCGGAGAATGTGAATGGACGACACCGCCCAACTGTTCGCGGCCCTGGCGGACGAGACGCGGCTGCGGATCGTGAACTTGCTGAGCCGCGGGGAACTCTGCGTGTGCGAGATCGTGAAGATCCTTGGCGCACCCCAGTCCAAAATCTCGCGCCACCTCGCCACCCTTCGACACGCGGGCCTCGTGAATGGCCGCCGCGAAGGAGCCTGGATGCATTACTCCTTGACTGAGGCAGACACCCCCCTCAGGCGGATGCTCGCCGAGTGGCTCAGCGACGCGGGCGGCGAAGTCCCGAATGGATCGGCCGACCTTGAGACGTTGGATCGTTTGCTTCAGTCCGGCGAACTCTGCACGCCGCATTGCGCCGAAGTGGAGCCCGGCACTTCCATCTCGTGACCGGCCAGGGTCCGGTCGCGAATTCGGTGGCGCCTGAGACTCCGCCCTATGGCCGAGCGCCGGCAACCCTGACCCCGAAAGCCCGCGAAGAAGGCGAAGGGAGTGCGGCGGCCGATGAATGGCACGATCCGACCGGAGAACGAATCATGATGCGCATCCTCTTTCTCTGCACCGGCAACTCCTGCCGCAGCCAGATGGCCGAAGGCTGGACGCGGCGCCTCAAGGGCGACACGATCGAAGCCTACTCCGCCGGCATCGAGACCCATGGCCTCAACCCAAACGCGGTCAAGGTCATGGCCGAAGCCGGGGTGGACATCTCCCAGCAGCGCTCGAAGCACGTGGACGAACTCAAGGGTATCGAGTTCGACTGCGTCGTGACCGTGTGCAGCCACGCGCACGAATCGTGCCCTGTCTTCCCCGGCAAGGCGAAGGTCGTGCACGTGGGCTTCGACGACCCCCCGGCCCTCGCGAGAAATGCCGAGACGGAGGAAGATGCGCTCAACCACTACCGCCGCGTGCGGGACGAGATCAAGGCGTACGTCGAAGGATTGCCCGGCGCGTTAGTCGCTTGACGGTTTTCGAATGACAACATGTTGTCGATGCGCTCCGTTGTGGAGTGCGCCGGCTCGACGCGCTTTGGCTGGCAGCGCGTAGCGCTGCTTTGCAGCCGCACACGCGCGAGCCGTTCGCAAGCGACAGGCGAAAACCTAAAGCGGCGCTCCCGCACATGGGCTGCGGCGCAGCCGCCTCTTTCTTGCAGCGCAGTCTGCGAGAAAGCCTACTGCCTTCGCGGCGAGCAACCGCGACGCAAAACAGAAGTTCAAGCGGAATACCTTCGCATTCCGACGCTGAGATAACCGTACGGTAGTGACGGAACGCGAAGGCGTTCCGCCCCACGTGTGCGTTCAAACAACAAGGAGTTATCGACAGATGGGCACCTCAGACGCGGCCGCAGGCGAAAGACAAATGACGAACATCTTCGAGCGTTACCTGACGCTGTGGGTTGGCCTGTGCATTGTGGGGGGAATCGTGCTCGGCAAACTTGCGCCCGGGTTTGCCAAGTCGTTAGACGGCATGGCCCTCTTTGTCAACGGCGCGCCAGTGGTCTCCATACCCATCGCGATCTGTCTGTTCTTCATGATGTACCCCATCATGGTCAAGATCGACTTCGCCTCGGTCATCAAGGCGGGCAAGAGCGGCAAGCCAGTCTTCCTCACGTTGTTCGTGAACTGGTGCATCAAGCCCTTCACCATGTATGGCATCGCTCTGCTGTTCCTCGGCGTGCTGTTCCGCGGGTTCATCGGCGCGGATGCGACGGACCTCGTCAAGATGCCTTTCGGCCTGGACTTGGCGGTCGGCGCCACACACGGTGCGGGAACGGTGGTCCTCCACGAGGGCGTCAAGATGCTCCAGATACCACTTTGGCGCAGCTATCTGGCTGGCTGCATCTTGTTGGGCATCGCGCCCTGCACCGCGATGGTGCTGGTCTGGAGCTTCCTGGCCAAGGGCAACGATGGGTTGACTCTGGTGATGGTCGCGATCAACTCGCTGACCATGCTCGTGCTCTACGGAGTGCTGGGCGGGTACCTCTTGGGCGTGGGCCGGCTCCCGGTACCCTGGCAGGCGCTGGTGCTGTCCGTGGCCATCTACGTGGCGCTGCCGCTCGTGGCCGGCTACCTGTCCCGCAAGTGGATCATCTCCGCGAAGGGCGAGGAATGGTTCAAGGAGAAGTTCCTCCACGTGCTCACGCCCATCACGATCGTCGCGCTGCTCATCACGCTGGTGCTGCTGTTCTCATTCAAGGGCAAGGTGATTCTGTCCAACCCCATGACAATCGTGTGGATCGCCATCCCGCTCTTCATCCAGACCAACCTCATCTTCTGGATAGGCTACGGGCTTGCGCGGCTTCTGAAGTTGAACTATGAAAACGCGGCCCCTTCGGCCATGATCGGTGCATCGAACCACTTCGAGGTCGCCATCGCCACGAGCACCATGCTCTTCGGGCTGTCCTCCGGCGCGTCGCTGGCCACGGTCGTGGGCGTACTGATCGAAGTGCCCGTCATGCTAATGCTGGTGAAGATCTGTCTCCGCACGCAGCATTGGTTTGCCCAGAAGGAGCCGGCCGAAACCACGTGAGGGTTCCGAACCACTCTTTCGGCTCGGGCTCATGGGGAGGGCGAAGGGAACAGGAGCACCGCACCGCCCACGGCTTGTATCTTGGCTCGCACGATCTTCTTCAATGACCAGTCGATAGGCGCGCTGTCGCGGGCTTGGGTCGTCTCCGCCGCTCCGTCGTTCGGGGGCGAGGCCCCCCCTATGCGGTTGGGCCGGCCGTCAGAGCGCTGTCATTCCAGCCCCGTCGGCATGCCCCGCTCCTGCCGGATCGCCAAGTGCCGGCGCAGCGTCATCTGGTTGCGCCGGTCCGGCTTGTGGCCGTAGTCGAAGGGTAGGCCGCCGCCCAGGAAGTCCTCCAGCTTGCGCCGCCGGTCCGCGACGATATCGGGGTGGTCGGCCGCGACGTTCGTGCTCTCATACGGGGCGGCCGCGGAGTGGAACAGTTCGGCCTCGGCGTCGGGGCGCACGGTGTCGATGATGTAGCACCACTCGCGATCGCGCACGCACGCGCGGTCGGTCCATCACGTGATGATCGTGTCGCCGTGCAGGTCGTCGGCCTGGCCTGTGACCAGTGGCATCGCGCTGCGGCCCTCGATGGGCTCCGGCGGTTCGATGCCGGCAATGTCGAAGAGCGTGGCCGGCAAGTCGTGGCTGAGCACGTACGGCTCGACGCGCGCGCCCGCGTGTTGCTTGCCGGGCAGGCGCATGAAAAGCGGGATCTGGTGGTTGTAGTTGCGCGGGCCGTGGATGTTCTTGCTGAAGATGCCGTTGTCCATCAGCTCCGTGCCGTGGTCGGAGATGAACAGCACGAGCGTGTCGTCGAGCAAACCCATGTCGTCGAGCTTGTTCATGAACACGCCGAACCATTTGTCGAAGAACGTCACGTAGCCGTAGTACAGCGCCTTTGTGCGCTCGATCTCGGATTCGGTCTTTTTCGTGTTGCCATTCCGGTCTTGGCCGATTTGCGGGAGGATGTAGTCCTTGGCCGAGGGGTCGGAGTAGTAGCGGTCCGCGAAGTACGTCGGCGGGTCCCAGTACTCATGGGGCGCAAAGCTGTCGATCCAGAGGAAGAACGGCGGCCGGCGGTAGTTGTCCTCGAGGAAGCGGATCGCAGCGTTGAACACCTGGGGCGTGAAGTAGTCCAACTCGCTGCGCCGGTCTTGGATGCCGATGAGGTACTGCCGCAGGCCGGCGTGCAGCGGGTTGTCCACGTCGTCGTCCGGCACGTGGGGCCGAATGTCCACCGCGTCGATGGGCCCGCAGTGCACCGGGTCGGCCTCCTGGCCGCGCACGAAGCGCCAGTGCATGCAACCTCGGTGGAAGTTCATGTTCGGCTTGAACATGTGGAACACGTCGGTCACGAAGCCCGTGACGTAGCCGTTGTCGAACAGGATCTCCGGCAGCGACGCGTAGCAGTCAGGGATGGGGTGCCACCCGAGGCAGGCGTTCATGGCGCCGCGCGTGGGCGGGTTGTGGCGGTAGGGATAGGTGCGGTGGCCGGTGAAGAATGCGAGCCGCATCTGGATCGTCGCCTGCGCCTCGCCGTACGCGCGGTCGAACACGATGCTCTCGCGCCAAAGCTGGTCGAGGTTGGGCGTCTCGACGAAGCTGAGCTTCTTGCCGGGGCCGACGATGTCGAAGCGGAACGTGTCCGCGCAGATGCAGACGATGTTCATGTCTGGTCTCCATGGTCGACGATTGCTTGAGCGCTTGGACTCGAGGGAGTATCCTAACGCTCGCCTGGACGGCAAGCAAAGAGGAGCGGACGGCCTCCCGCTCGTCGTGCGCCCCGTCAGGGTCGCTGTTGGGAGTACGGTCTTTAGGCGGTCTGGTCCGTTTCGGAGGAGGCCCTTGCGGGCCTCACTACGAACGTGCGACAACACCCTGACATGTTATCAAGCCTACGTTGCCAATTCGAGCCGCGGAGCTACCAGAGGGATATCCTCCAGCTCGTCGCCAAGCAGTCCCGCAAGGGACAACGGGAGTTTCACATTGTGGCTCCCCCGGGGGCGGGCAAGACGATCGTGGGCCTGCAACTGGTGCTCGACCACAACCACCCCGCGATCGTGCTGGCGCCTAACGCGGGCATCCAAAGCCAGTGGGTCGACAAGCTGAGGTTCTTTGTGCCGCCCGACGAGCCGGTGGACCTCGAGTCGCTCATCAGCGGCGACCCGGCCCAGCCGCGGCCCATCATGGCGTTGACCTACCAGAGCCTCACCACACGCGCGCGCGGCCAACTAGGCCCAGACAGCCCGGCCCAGGCGCGGTGGCTTCAGCAGCTCATCGACGACGGAGAGGTCACCAACGAGGAAGAGGGCTTGGCCTACCTCACGCGCCTGCACACGGCCAACCCCGACTACTACCAGCGCCGGCTCGCGGCGCATGACCGGGCGACCTTGATGGAGCTGACCGATCCGCAGGACACGCTCAGGCATCTCCACCCCAACGCCCGCGCGCTCATCGACCAACTCGTCGAGGCCGGCACGCGCACGCTCGTGTTTGACGAATGCCACCACCTCACCGGCTACTGGGCCCGCGTCGCGCAGGCCATTGTGCACCGGCTGGAGGATCCCCTCGTCATCGGCCTGACCGCAACTCCGCCCGACGAAGCCCATGAGGCCGCCGACGGCGACGAGGGGGCCAACGACTACTTGAAGCTGGTCGGCGAGATCGACTACCAAGTGCCCACTCCGGCCGTGATTCGCGAGGGCAACCTCGCTCCATTCCAGGATCTGGTCTACTTCTGTCGACCGACGTCCGAGGAACTCGCGTTCGTGGCCAGCGCCGACGCGGAGGTCGGCGCAGTGTGGAGCGAACTCGAAGGCCCTCCGAACCGGCTCGCCGAGTGGGTGCAGCACGAACTCGAGACGCGGCACACCCCCAGCGGCAAGCAGCAAGACTGGCGCACGTACCTCCAACGCCGGCGCACGTTCTGCGCCGCCTGCCGGGACTACCTCGTCGAGATGGGCCTGCCTGTGCCGGACGAGGTGCGCTCGGTCATTCCCGCCCGAGTGTTGTCGCCAGGCGAAGGGCGCATGATCATCTTGGAGCGGTTCGTGAACCGCCACCTCATGGTGTCGAACGACGCCGCCGACCACGCGCTGGCCGACCGCCTCCGGCGCGCGGCCAGTCTTGCCGGATTCCAGATCACGGGCCGAGGCTTGCGCGCGTGCGAGAGCCCGGTGAACCGCGTGCTCTCGCGCAGCCGATCCAAGGCGGACGCGCTCGTGCCCATCCTGGCCGCGGAGAAGCGCGACCTCGGCGACGCGCTCCGCGCGGTTGTCGTGACCGACTTCGAGCGCTCCAGCGCCACAAAGGCCACCGATACGGCGGACCTGGTCAACGAGGAATCCGGCGGCGCGGTCGAGGCCTTCCGCGTCCTCACGTCGCACGACGAAGTGGACGACCTGGACCCGATCCTCGTCACGGGCCAGACCGTGCTCGTGGATGACGACCTGCTGCCGAAGTTCCGCGAGGCGACGCAGAAGTGGTTCGAGCGGCAGGGCCTGTCCGTGGATCTCTCAGTCCAGGAGGCGGCCGGATTCTACGAGATCGTCGGCGGTGGGCCCCACTGGAACACGCGCAACTACGTGCTCATGATGACCGAGTTCCTGCACACCGGCCTCACACGCTGTCTCGTGGGCACGCGCGGGCTGCTGGGCGAAGGCTGGGACTGCCCCAAGGTCAACTGCCTCATCGACCTGACCACCGCGACCACGTCCATGACCGTGCAGCAGCTTCGCGGCCGCAGCATCCGCATCGATCCCGACACGCCGCGCAAGGTGGCGAACAACTGGGATGTGGTGTGTATGGCCCCGGAGTTCCAGCGCGGGCTCAACGACTACCTCCGCTTCGCCAAGAAGCACGGCCAATTCCACAGCCTCACCGACGACGGTCAGATCGAGAAGGGCGTGCACCACGTGCACCCGTCGCTCAAGGGAGCCAAGCCTGAAGACGTCGCGCTGGCCACGCACGTGTTCAACGAAGAGATGATCGCCCGGGCAAGCCGGCGCAAGAAGGTGTACGAGGGATGGGCCGTCGGCACACGCTATGAGAACGACGAAGTTGCGACCGCGCAACTCAAGACACCAGGGGGCATGCCGATCTGTGTCGAGCCCGGCGAGAAGCCCCTCATGAGCGGCGACGAGGTCATCGCCCAAATCTCCCGCGCGCTGCTGGCCGCGCTGGACGAGGTCGGAGAGATCGAATCGAAGAAGGCCAAGCTCGTCATCAAGTCGCAAAGCGGCGGGTACTGCCGCGCGTTCCTCAAGGGCGCGTCGGCCAGCGACATGGAGACCTTCGCGACCGCATTGGCCGAGGTCTTCAGCCCTCTCGAACAGCAGCGCTACATGGCCCCGCGGGAGATCCCGCTCAAGGCGCACACCTGGCTGTCGCGCCTGCTGCCGGATTGGCTCGGAAGCTACTTCCGAAAGCGGGCGAGTCGGCTGGAGATGTACCACCCCGTCCCGGAGGCTCTGGGCCGCTCGCGCGACCGGGCCGACGTGTTCCAGAAACACTGGAACGAGCACGTGTCCCCAGGCGAGGTGCTCTACACACGCAGCGGCCGCGGCAAGGAGCTGCTCCAAGAGTTCCGCGGCGGCACAGGCGGATTCTCGGCGGAGAAGGTGGACGTGTGGCGGTAGCCGCATGCGCGGGACTGGGGTCAGGTCTCAACTTACAACTTAGCGCTGGCAGGGGCTCGGCCCTACGCACGCCCTGGCATGCCCGAGAATAGCCATCTATACGCAGGCGATCAGCAGCGCTAAGTTGTAAGTTGAGACCTGACCCCTACGCCCCTTCCTTCGTGCTACTTCGCGTCGAGCCGCACGACGTCCCCCGCGCTAGTGATGGCGAC
>JAJRTI010000957.1 GCA_024278415.1 Planctomycetota bacterium
CAGGAACACCACGTCGATCATGGACGCCATGTCGAGTTCAGGAGGCGGCGGGCGGCGGGATTGGCGGATGAGAGGCATGGGGGCGGAGTATTCCGTATCCAGTATCCAGTGCTCAGTGACCAGTGACCAGTGCTCAGTGACCAGTGACCAGTGACCAGTGACCAGTGACCAGTGACCAGTGACCAGTGACCAGTGACCAATGACCAATGACCAATGACCAATGACCAATGACCAATGACCAATGACCAATGACCAATGACCAATGACCAATGACGATCGCGGCTAGTCGCCGCCGGGTTCGACCACGGCGATGTGGACGCGGTCGATGCGGTTGGCGGTGCAGATTTGGAGGATGCGGGCCGCGGTCGCCCACGGGAGGTTGCGGTCGCCGCGGATGAGCACGGACACGTCTCCCGGCTTGCGGTTCTCGGCGCCGATGGCGAGCATCTTGTTGAGCGATTCAACGGTGTGGCTGACGCCGTCGCAACTGATGCGGCCGTCCTCGCGGATGTTGATCACGACGCGGCCCGTGCGCGGCTGCTCGCTCATCTTCGCTTCGGGCAGTTCCAGCGGCACCACCTCGACGCGGGTGATCTGCGACACGGTCATGAAGAAGATGATCAACAGAAACACCACGTCGATGAGTGGCGCGATGTTGATCTCATAACCGTACGAGCGTTGTGCTTTGCGGAGCCTCATGGGGCGGGGTCATTGGTCATTGGGCATTGGGCATTGGGCATTGGGCATTGGGCACTGGTCACTGATCACTGATCACTGATCACTGATCACTGTCCGCCTATTCCGCTCCCAGTCGGAAGGGGCTCATGAGCCGCTCGACGACGGTCTCCGCTTCGGCGACGAAGCTGTCGATGCGGCTGCGGAAGAAGGCGACGAAAAACATGGTGGGGATCGCGACGACGAGGCCGAGGCAGGTGGTCACGAGCGCTTCGGAGATGCCGCCGGCGAGTTGAGAGGGCTTCACCGTGCCTTCGGTCTGCGCAATCTGGTTGAACGCGGTGATCATGCCGGTGACCGTGCCGAGCAGGCCGCACATGGGCGCGGTGGCCGCGATGAACGAGAGGTATTCGAGTTTGCGATAGAGCTTGGAGACTTCGCGCTCCGCGACCTCTTGCATCGCGTTCTGCATGTCGAAGAAGCCGAACATCGCGCCGATCTGCGCGAGGCCGGCGCCCATGACGTTGGCGAGGAACGAGCCGTGCGACTCGCAGAGCGCGCGGGCCGCGTCGTAGTCCTTCGCTTTCAGGTGCTCGGCCAGCTCCGCCTCCAGCCCGGCGGGCACGATGCGGCTGCGCCGAATGGAGAGGAAGTGCTCGATCACGAGCGCGACCGACACGAGCGACATAAGCACGATGAGCATGCCGATGACGCCGCCGGCTTTGATCGTGCTCCAAAGGGAGATGGATTTGCCGCCGCTCGCCGCGGCCGCGTCGGGCGCAGATTGCGCCACGGCCGGCGGCGCGGCGACAACAACACAAAGCACAAGAACGGCGATGAGAATGACGGCGATTCGCCAGGTGGGTCGTGTCATGGCTGATGCTCGGGGTGGGAAAACGGGTTGAAGTGACCGTCGCCGAGAAGTCGGTAATCATCGCTGCACGGGGACAAGCTCCAATGGCGCTGACTTAAGCGATTTTGGTGTCCCGCAGGGACAATTGGGACTAGCCCAGCACTTCAGTGCTGGGAACGCGGATTGCCGAGTGGTCTGTAGTCCCGTAGGGACGGCTGAATGCCGTGCACGACCGCAGATTGGCGATTCGCCGATGTTCAGCCGTCCCTACGGGACTCGCCATTTGCCGTACACGGCGCCACTCCCAGCGCTGAAGCGCTGGGCTATTTTCGGCTGTCCCTACGGGACGCTGGCCTTAAGTCAGCGCCATTGAGGACAAGCCGCGTGCTGGCGTGTGGCCAAAGGAAACCAAAACAAGGTTCAGGGGCGAAAACGCAAATCTGTTTCACCCTTGCGGGCGTGACAGCGGACAGACCTAGTCGCGGCAGGCGCTACTTCACAAACCGGTATTGCCCGCGGTTCTGTTTGGCGATGCGCTTGAGCAAGTACTCGCCGTCTCGGTTCTGAAAGCCGATGGTGTGGATCTGCACGCGGCCGCCGGGGTTGGCGAGGCTGATCGCTCCGCAGGCGCTTTCGTCGAACTCGCCGTCCGAGAGCAGGAAGATGACATCGGGCTTTATCGCGAGAGCAGTCTTCATGGCCTCGGTGGGATCGGTGCCTCCGCCGGAGGAGATGCGGTCGATCCAGCCGAAATACTTGCGCTTGTTCGACTCGGTGGCTTTGACGAGCCGGCCGCCGGGCATGATGATGAATTGGTCGTCGTAGAAGATGATGAGGAAGCTCATGTTGCGCTTGAGCGCGCTGATGGAGCGGATGAGTTCGGTCTTGGCCGCGAGCAGGCGCGGGCCGTCCATGCTGCCGGAGCGGTCGACGACGTAGACGAACTTCTTGCCGCGCGCCTGGAGGCCGAAGAAGCTTGCGCTGCCTCCGCCGCCGCCGCCCGCGGCCGAGAAGCTCGACCAGTCGCCGCCGGCGGCTTGGGCCACCGCGCCGGAGCCCATGTCGAGCGCGATGAGCGCCTCGCGGCCGGTGCTAGCCGAAGCCTCCATGCCCTTGATCGGCTGGATGCTGGGCGTCTGCACTTGGACCGGGGTGAGTTGCGTGGGTGCGGCGTCGATCTTCTGGAGCTTCGACTCGCCGGCCTCGATCGGCGTGTCGTCCTCGCCCACAATCCCCACTTCGAGCCCGCCTTCGCCGGGCCCTTCCGAGCGGCCGAAGCCGAGGGTGGCCGCGCCGATGAGGAGGCAGAGGTGGATGAGCAGAGACAGCGTCCACGCGATGGTCGTAGCCTTGAGATTGGACGATGCGTCGGCGGACGCTGGAGCCGGGATCGCCCCCGGCTCCTCCTCCTCTTGGGCAGGCGCCGGTGCGGCTGCTGCTACGCCCTTGGCGCGGCTCGCCCACTGCACCGTCGCGCGGCAGTGCGCGCACTCGGCCAGATGGGCCTCGGTTTCCTCCGACGCTTCTCCCTTCACAGCCGCGGCCAGCGCGTCATGGGCCGGGCACATGGCCGCTCGGCTGATCTCGCGGAGGCGCTCGTACTGTGCGAGCATCTCGCGCGCTTCCGCGTTGGACGCAACGAGCCGCGCGAGTTGCTCGGCCTCGGCCTCGCCGAGTTCGCCGTCCTCGAACGCGGACAGCCGCTCACGGAACTTGGGGTCGTAGATGTCCAATGGTTGATGGTTGATGGTTAATGGTTGATGGCGCGTCCGTTCATGAACCATCAACCATGAACCATCTCTTTCATGTGAGCATTGCCGCGAGGCGGCCGCGAAGAATTTCCTTGGCGCGGAAGATTTGGGCCTGCACGTCTTCGACGTCGCAGCCGAGCTTGGCCGCGATCGCGTCGTACGCCATGTCGTCCACGACCAGCATGCGGTACACGGCCCGAAGATCTTCGGGCAGGCCCTCGACGGCGTCCTTGGCGCGTTCCGGATCTTGAGCAAACGCCTCGGCCGCGTCGTTGGCCGCGTCACACCAGTCCCGTACATCGACCGCGCCGGCGCGGAGCGCCTTCTCGCGTGCGAAGTGGGCGATGGAGCGTTGCCCGGCCACGTAGAACAGTGTCTCCGACACGCGCGGGTTCGACGCGCGCAAGCGCTTGAGCGTCGCCTTCGCGAGGCGGTCGGCCTCTGCCGCGGACACACCCAGCGCCTCGCCGCATTGGTGCAACTTGGCGAGAGGGCCGGTGGGCGCGGGCGAGTTGGACTGTGTCGACATGGCCGGGGATGGTTGAGGGTCAACGGCGTCTGTGTCCGCCGCACTGGTCGAAGATTCGCCGTACGGCGGGCGGATTGATGGTTGATGGTGGAGCAGATCCCGACTACCCCAGATCAGCCATCGTGTGACAGGCGATTCTAACGCGACGCGGCGACTGGGGTCAAGATTGGGCGCTTGGGAGTAATGGCGCAGCTTCGAGCGCTTCCTTCACGGCCGA
>JAJRTI010000958.1 GCA_024278415.1 Planctomycetota bacterium
GTCTCGCGAGGGCATCGATCCTCGTATCCCGTGGCTGTACAATCTCAAACTGGACTTCCGCTTCAAATAGCAACGCAGGCCCTCGCACGAGGCGTCTCCAAGCTGCCGAGTCAAATCAACAGCCCTGAGAAAATCGCTGAGGCTTCGGGATCCGCTCCACGTGAGCAACTTCTTGTTTTTCGTCGCAGGTACGAATGCTTAAGGCACTAACGCGCCACTGCGCATGGCAGTGGCATCTCTGGCCAAGTTGTGGGAGCCACTTGCAAAACCCCAGTTGTCCTACCTGTGCTGTGGCGCCGCGAGCCGGCGACGTCGCGTTTGTAGTAGGCCCGTGAGGGCCTTCCGCTCGGGTGGCGCATCGCCATCGGCGCAGAGGGCGCCCTGACGGTCGCCACTACAAGCGGAGCGCTCCCGCGCTCGCATCTCGGCGGCGCCGCGTTCGATACCTCCGCTATGCAGGATGTTAGGCGCGAGGCCTCGGCCTATTGGGGTTTTGCAAGTCGCTCGTGGGTAAAGAGCAGGGCCTGTCCTGATGACCTCGGCTGCGTTTCTGAAAAATGGAATCCCACGGATGTCACCCGAGCCCACGGTGTTATGTGTGGGTAATTGACAGCGGCAAGGGAGGGGGAGGAGAAACGCGGCCGCGAGGAAGAGCGCGCCTCATTCCCTGCTGGGGGCCGGCAAATCAGCCTTGCGCATAGGGCGCAAATGGCATTTTGCCTTTGACAACCAGACCAAGGTCTGGTATAATCCCGCCCGCAGTCTACAACCTATGTGGTATATGGGTTGTGCAACTCCACAGTACGTCTGGGCGATCGACCGCCCGGGTTCGGAACCACTCAGTGTGTTTCGGCAAAGAGGCCCGTGCTCTCTGCCGAAGAGTTGTGCATGGGCGAGTGACATGCACGGCTCTCGGGCTCTCCCCAAGCCCGGCGTTCGCCATCCGAACCCCCAGCGACGTTCGCCTCCCTCCCCGACTGCGAGACCCCGAAGTCGACGCGCCCGAAGTGCGCGCTCGGCCTGTCTCGCCGCGTCTGTCTGGCCAGATGACGCTTCCCCGCGTCCATACTTTGGCCCAGCGCAACAAGACGTGCTCGTGGCCTGGCTGGTTTGGCCATAGAGTGGTGACCCCAGCGGACTTGGGCGAATGCGGCTAAAGAAACTCGAAGTCCACGGCTTCAAATCGTTTGCCGACAAGGCGGAGTTCATCTTCGAGCGGGGAGTGACTGCGTTTGTGGGGCCCAATGGGTGCGGCAAGAGCAACGTGGTGGACGCGATGAAGTGGATTCTGGGCGAGCAAAGCGCCAAGTCGTTGCGGGCCAACGAGATGGCCGACGTGATTTTCAACGGCAACGGCAACCGCAGGGCCCTCTCCTACGCCGAAGCCTCGCTCACGATCATCAACGACCGCAAATTGCTGCCCATCGACTTCGAGGAGGTGTGCATCACCCGCCGCCTCTTCCGCACCGGCCAATCGGAATACCTGCTCAACAACCAGCCCTGCCGCCTGCGTGACCTCAAAGAGATGTTCATGGACACCGGCGTGGGCACGACCTCGTACTCGTTCATCGAGCAGGGCAAGGTCGACCGCCTTCTGCAAGCCAACGCCAAAGAGCGCCGTGCGGTCTTCGAGGAAGCCGCGGGTATCAGCAAGTACAAGGCGAAAAAAAGGGAGGCCCAAAACAAACTGGGCCGGGTCGATCAGAACCTCCTGCGCCTCAACGACATCGTCGACGAGGTCCAGAAGCGGCTGCGCTCCATCCGCGCCCAGGCCGGCCGCGCACGCAAGTACAAAGAGTACACCGGCAGGCTCAAGGAGCTGCGCGTCGCGTTTAGCCTGCGCACGTACCGCCAACTCGGCCGCGACGCGGCGAAACTGGCCAAAGTGCTGGGCGAGCTGAAGGACCAAATCGCCCAGATCACCACGCAGATCAGTGGGCTCGAAGCGCAAATCGCCGCATACGACCAGCAGCGCATCGCACTCGACCAGCGCATCACTGAGACCCACGAGCGCCGCACCAAAACCAATGTGGCGATGACCGACGCAGACGCCAAGATCGAGGCGAACCGCAACCTGATCAAGGAGATGGACATTCAGGAGATCCGCCTGGACCAACAGGCGGATACCCTCGCCGCGCGGCTGAAGGAGATCGAAGAGGAGCTGGCCGAGGCGCGCACAACGCTCGAAGCGCTGCACGAGGACGTGGAAGCCACCCGGGCCGACGTGCAAGACAAGCAAGCCGAAGCCGCGGCCCTCGCAGACGAGCGCGCCGAACTCGCCGTGGGCATCGAGCGCCGCAAGGCCGACGTGATGGAGGCCATGCGGCAGAACGCGCTGCTCCAGAACGAACTCGTCACGTCCCGCACGTCGCGCCTCGCGCTCGACGCACAGCGCAAGCGCCTCGAAAACCGTTGCCGCTAGATCGAAGGCGAAGTGAGCCAACTCGCCCAGGAGCAACAGGAACTCATCGCCCAGCAGCAAGTGGTCGAGGCCGAACTCCGGGAGCTGACACAACAGCTCGAAAAAAGCCAAACCGACCTCCAGCGCGTGGCCCAAGAGGCCGAGCAACTCACCGACGCGATCAACGAGACCATGCAGGCGCGCAGCCGCAAACAGTCGCGGCAGGAATTGCTCCAGGAGATGGAGATCAAGGCCGAGGGCATCGACGCGAGCGTGAAGCACGTGCTCGCGCAGGCTGAGGCCGGGCAGCTCTCCGGCGTCCAAGGCACGCTCGTGGACCAAATCGCCGTCGACTTCGAGCACGCGCCGGCCGTGGACGCCGCGCTCGGCGGGCTCGCGCAGGCCGTGCTCACCGACACGACCGAGGCCGCGGTCGCGGCCATGTCCCGCCTCCACCAAGACGGCAAGGGCCGGTGCTCGTTCCTGCCCATCGAGCGCGTCCGGCCGCGCCAAGTCGCGAACCCTTCGCTCCTCGCCATGCCTGAGGTGGTGGGCCGCGCATCCGACTTGGTGCGGTCCGACGAACGCAACCGCATTCTCATGGAGCACTTGCTCGGCGACACGGTGGTCGTGAAAGACATGTACGGGGCCGCAAAGTTCGCGATGAACGGCGGCGGCGACTGCCGGCTCGTCACGCTCGACGGCCAGCTTTTCGAGCCGCGGGGCGCTGTGACCGGCGGATCCCGCCAAGCCGCAGCCGGGCTCGTGACGCGCCGCGCGGAGCTGGAGTCTGTCGCAAAGGAGCTACAGGGCCTCGAGGCCAAGCTCGACGAGTTGATGCTCAAGCGCGGCGAGCGCGTCGAAACTGCGCAGGCGTTGCGCCAAACCATCGACGAAGCCCAGCGCGCGATCGCGGACTGCAACCTGAAGAAGCAAGCCAAGCAGGCCGCGGCCGGGCAGCGCGAGCGCGAGATCGCCAGCCTGCGCGAGGAGGACTCGGTCGCTCGGAGCGAGGTCGGCGAGATCGTGGACTCGTTGCGCAAGTCCGAGTCCAAGGAGGCGGAACTCAACGAGAAGCTCGAAGCGGTCAAGCAGCGCTCCGCCGCGCTCGAACAGGAAGTGATCGAGTGCACCCAGAAGCTGCGCGAGCAGGAAGAACTCCAGCGCATACTCGAGGGCCGGCTGACCGATGCACGCATCGCCCTCGGCCAGAAGGAAGAGAAGGCGCGCAACCTGGTCGACCGCATGTCGTCCGTCGAACGCGAGCTGCGCGACCGCCGCGTGGAGCGGGAAAAGGCGATCGAGGACTCCGGCGAGGCCGCGCGCAAGCGCGAGGACGCCAAGCTCGCCATCGAGCACAACCAGCAACTGCTGGCCGAGTTGTCCGTGCAGAAGGAAGAGGTCGAGGCGCAACTCGTGGGCCTCAGCGAGCGGCGCGAGGATCTGCTGCGCAAGCTGAGCGAATCGAACGAGCAAGTGAGCGTGCTACGCAGCCGGCTGCGCGACGTGGAGGACGAGGCGCACAAGGAGGAGCTGAAGCATGCAGACCTCACGAGCCGCATGCACAGCGTGGCCGAGCGGGTGCGGGAGGACTACGAGATCGACCTGGCCGAGCGGGTGCGCCAGCAGCCCGATGACCCCGATTGGGACTGGGAGGAGGTCGAGCAAGAGATCACCAAGCTGCGCGACCAACTCGGCCGCATGGGCAACGTGAACCTCGAAGCCATCGACGAGATGGACGAGCTGGAGATCCGCGAGCGCTTCCTCATCAACCAGCGCGACGACCTGCTCAAGTCGCAACGGCAGCTCCAGGACATCATTCGCAAGATCAACCGCACGAGCCGCGACCTATTCGACAAAACGTTCAAGACGATCCGCGAGAATTTCCAGGAAGTGTTCCGCAAGCTCTTCGGCGGAGGCAACGCGGACATCATGTTGGAAGAAGGCGAGGATATCCTCGAAGCGGGCATCGAGGTCATTGCCCGGCCGCCAGGAAAACAACCGCGGTCCATCACCCTCCTGTCCGGCGGCGAGAGGACGATGACCACCGTGGCGCTGCTGTTCGCAATCTTCAAGTCCAAGCCGAGCCCTTTCTGCGTGCTCGACGAGGTGGACGCCGCGCTCGACGAAAGCAACATCGAACGTTTCGTGCTCATGGTGAAGGAGTTCGTCAAGGATTCCCAGTTCGTCATCGTGACGCACAGCAAGCGCACCATGGCCGTGGCCGACGTGCTCTACGGCATCACGATGCAAGAATCGGGCATCTCGAAGAAGGTCTCGGTGAAGTTCGAGCACGAGAAGAAGGTGGCGTAGCGGGCAGCGAAAGCGGAGCCAGAGAGATGGGCCGCAGGGACACGAATCCTGGAGCGAAACGCCCGACTTCGTGCCCCCAGACAAGTGCACGTTGCGTGGCAGGCCCTACCGCTTCAAGACGCCCTGCTGCTTCAGGCGCTCGATGGCTTCCGGCGGCGGGTTCCCCCGGAGCTGGATCTTGGCCGGCTCCAGCACCAAGATGTGTGGATAGTCGAGCGACCTGTCCGCAATGAAACCGTCCACGGTGATGTGGTAGCCGGTCTGCCTGAGGCGCAGCACCGGCTCCCGCTTGAGCTTGAGCACGTACCAGCGGTTGCGCTCCACGTAGAAGGGGATCTGCGCGTGGCGGATCATCGTATGCTGCCGGGGCGACCGCGAGGCCCCCATCTCCCACGAGCCGTCGTACCCGTACGCGCCGATCAACTGCACCGTCACCGACCAAATGGCCGCGAGCGCGAATACCGTGCGCGCCACGCGGCTCCGCCAGATGGTTCGCAAGCCGAAGGCGAGCACGAGCGTGAGCAGCGGGCACACCTCGACGACCATGCGATACCCGTACGAGAGCCCGCCGTGCCAGGGGCTCCACTTGCTCATGAGCAGCACGTGCGCGGCCGCGGCGAGCGCGCAGGCGAGCACCAGCGGCGCATGCCGGCTCGCGTCATGATCCGGATGCGGTGGGCCGTCAGGCGGGGCTTCACATGCGGAAGGGGACGCCTCGCTTGGCTCGGAATGACAAGCTCGCGCAAACCGACGCCGGCCGCGCCACGCGACGACCACGCCTACGCCTGCGAAGAGCAAGAACGGCGAGTACACAAAGATGCCGCGGCTGGGTCCGATGAGGTGGCCGAGGAGGCCGTGGAGCAGAGGGGTCGTCCATGCGCTCAGCGCTTCGCCCTGGTAGCTCTGGCTGAAGGGCGAGCCGAAGTAGCGCCAATTGTAGGCGAGTTGGAAGGCCGCGACCGGCGCCGCGCCGAGCGCCAGCCGCCACCACTGCCGCGGCGCGCGCCACAGGGCGAAGCCGCCCAGCACCGCAACGATGGCCACGCTCGCATACCGCGACGCAAGCGCGAGGCAGAGCGCAAAGCCGGCCGCAAAGAGCCAACGCGCGTCGCGCTCGGCGAGTATGAGGAAGCACAGCGCCCAGGCGATCGCCATGAGGCAGGCCGGGTGCTGCCACAGCGCCTGGCTCACGAACCACGTGCACGTGCCCAGCGCGTAGAGCAGCGCCATCGCGACGGCCGCAGCGGAGCCCGTCGCCCACCGCACCGCGAGATACACACCCACGACCGAAAGCGCCGCGAGAATCGTGGCCGCGAGCTTGCCCACGTACATGAACATGAACTCGTTGTCCGGCACGCCCAACCACGGCACGAAGAAGAACGGCGCAAACACCGGCGCGGCCAGCACCGCGGGCATGGGTGGATACTTCGACACCATCGCGGCGGGCGTGCGGGCCAGGCCGTACGCGCCGGGGTCGAGCGAGTCGAACTTGCCCTTCACCCAGTCGAACTCGTCGACGTCGAGATTGCCCTCGCGCACGAGGCTCACCGCCACATACGGCGCGGCGAAAGTGTCGCCGCTGCCGAGTTGGCGCAGGTTCACGTTGTACACCGCGAAGACCGCGGCGAACAGCAACGCGCACTTCCCCGCCGTGACGCGCTGTGCGCGCGTCAGCGGCAGGAGCCACAACACGGTGAGCGCGTACAGCACGATGGCCGCGAGGCTGGCGAGCGCGGCTCCCGCGGCCAGCGCCGGGACGTGCATGAGCGCCTTGTCCACGGGCAGCGTGAGCAGGAGCGACGCGAAGAACCACGAACACCCGATACACCAGATCGCCACGAGCACGCGCCCCGTCGCGCGGCCCCGCCAGCACAGCAACAGCATGGCCGCCACAATGGCCCACGCACCGAGCCGAATCGACCACGCACAGCGGCGCACGTGCAGCGCCGCATACTCCCAGTTCACCAGCCGGCTCCGAAGCCCAATCGTGAAGCCCTGCGCCTTGGCTTCGGCCTGGAGGCCGGGGAACGCGGCGAGGTTCGCCAGCGTCTCCGTAGGCGTGCGGCACCGCCCCGGCAGCGGCGACAGGCAGTAGCTCACCAGCGGCACGAGCACCAGTTCCGCCACGCCAAGCGCGAACGCTGCGCGCAGAACTGAAACTCGTGGGCGGTCTGCTGGGGTCATGTCGTCTCGATCACGGCCTGCCGCGTCTGGACGCTGTGCAGCCGCTCGGCGTCGAACTTCTCGCTGCGGTCGAAGAAGTAGATCCCGTTCTGCTCCTGGAACACGTCGGTCAGTTGCGTGTAGCAGTAGCCGAACATGTTGGGGTCGTCGAGCAGCACGTTGCACAGCGCTTCGAAGCGTTCGTAGAACTCGTCGATACTCTTGGGGCGCTCGCCGTAGCCCCAGGAGTCTTCGTCTTCCGCGGCCTGAGGGTTCCACCAGATGCCGCCGAACTCGCTCACGAAGAACGGCTGCCCGTTGTAGGGGATGTTCCACGGCTTGTCGGCCGGGCCGTTTTGAAACGGCCGGCCCTCGGCCAGGCCCGCCTGGTTGGCTGCAAGCTTCTCCGCGTTTTGCTGGTAGTCGTGGCAGTCGTAGATGTCCGACTCGGGCACGCGGTGCGAGTAGCCCGACGTGTCCAGCACGGGCCGCGTCGGGTCCATGGCCTTGCACGCGAGGAACAGCCCGCGGGTCAGATCCTCCAGGCCGACGATGCGCTCCTGGATGGGCTGTGCGGTTTCGTTGAGCGGACACCAGCCGATGATGCTGGGGTGCGAGAAGTCGCGCTCCAGCACTTCGAGCCACTGCGTGATATACGTCGCGGGGGGGGCGTCGCGGTCGATGCCCCAATCGCCAAACTCGCCCCACACGAGGTAGCCCAGCTTGTCGGCATGGTAGAGGAAACGCTCCTCGAACACCTTCTGGTGCAGCCGCGCGCCGTTGAACCCCGCGGCCATGGACAACTCGATGTCGCGGCGCAGCGCGGCGTCGCTCGCCGCGGTCATGAGGCCGTCCGGGTAGTAGCCCTGGTCGAGCACGAGCCGCTGGAAAACCGTCTCGCCGTTGATCTTCACGGCCATGCCGTCGATCGCCACGCCGCGTAGGCCCGCGTAGCTCGCGGCCTTGTCGGCCGCGATGCCGGCCTCGTCGAGCAACTCGATGTCGATATCGTAGAGGAACGGGTCGGCCGGCGACCACAATTTGCGCTCCAGCGCCGGGATGGGCAACGTCAACTGCGGCAGGAAGTCCCGGCCGCATTCGACAATCTCGGATGACACGTCCTCGCCGTTCGCCTTGAGCGTCGCGCGCACTTTCATGCCGGCCTGGACGCGATGGACCGGCAGCACGAGGTGGAAGCACGAGCCGCCCACGTCGGGCATGATGCGCGGCCGGAGCAGGTGCGACTCAGGCACGGGCTCCATCCACACGCTTTGCCAGATGCCGGTGGTGCGCGTGTAGCGGCAGCCGTAGTTCTCGTACCGGTCCGACTGCTTGCCCATCGGCTTGGGCCCGCGCGGGTCGCGTGCGCGCACGACGATGGCCGCGGTCTCGCCCGGCTTGGCCGCGCGGCTGAGGTAGCACGTAAACGGCGAGAAGCCGCCGCGGTGCCGGCCCACCTCCTCGCCGTTGACCCACACCGTCGCGTCGTAGTCCACGGCCTGGAAGTGCAGCAACACCTCGCGCCCGGCCCACGCGCTCGGGATCTCGACCTCGCGGCGATACCACACCGCGTTCATGAAGTCCACGTGCTCCACGCCCGACAGCTTCGACTCCGGGCAAAACGGCACGACGATTGTGTCTTTGAGTTCCTTGCCGCGCAGGCCGCGCGCCAGGCCGCTGTCGCCGGCGTCGATCTCGAACTGCCACTCACCGTTGAGGCAGAGCCAGTCGTCGCGGACAAACTGCGGACGCGGGTATTCGGGACGGGGGATGGTCATCGTTCGTGAATCTCCTCTACTGTTCTTCCTTTGCGCCTCTGCGCCTTCGCGTCCGCCGTACGGCGGATTGCGTTTCTCTCAGCGATCGTACCGGCCGTATTCCTGTATCGCGGCCATGATGAGCCGCATGCCGGTCAGGCGCGAGCCGTTGTTGATCGAGCCGGCCGTAGCGAAGACGAGGCCCTTCTTCTCGCGGGCCATCTCGAAGTCGCGCAGGAACTCCGCCACGATGCCGACCTCGTCGTTGCGGCTGAGCGTGAACGGCGCGAGCTGGCCTTGGATGGCCGCGTGCGGGAGGTGCTCGCGGATTTCGTCCACCATGACCGGCGGCCCAAAGTTGGTCCAGTGCAGATCGAGCCGGCCCAGGATGGGCAAGAGGTGGCGCATGTCCGAGTCCGAGTGCTGGCCGCGGCGGTCGTCGGGGTCCGGCGCGTAGCGGTCGGCCATGCCTTTCCAGATCGGGTAGCCGAAGAACTCGTACATGTCCGCATTGAGCAGACAGCAGTTGTCATCTGCGAACGACCAGCCGCGCGGCGCGGTCTCAGGCGTGTACCCCGCCTCCTCGTCGAGGATGCGCGCCCGCTCGAGCATGGCCTTGAGGATCAGATCGCGGTAGCGCGCGGCGAGGCCGGGGTTGTCGACGATCAGGAAGATGAGGTTCTCGGGGCCGTATACCGACGTGGCGAACGTGACGGGGCCGCGCTGGCTGCGGTATAGGCCCGGCTTCTTGCCAAGCGCCATGAGCCGCGTCTTCTCCTCTTCCCAGTTCGGCGGCAGGATAAACTCCCGCAGGTTCTCCAGCCGCGCTTCGACGCGGTCGAGCAGCGCCTTGAGTTCATCTTCGTTGTCTGCGGCTTGCTGGAGCCAGTACGATTCGCCGCGCCACTCGTTCTTGGCCTCGAAGATGTCGTGGAGCGCCTTCACGCCCGGGTAACCCGGCGTCGGGTCCGGCGGCCCGGGCTCGCGTAGCACGCGGCGGCCGACGATCTTCTCCGCGAGGTCGTTGTACTTGGGGAAGTGCTCGGCTTGATACTCGCGCTTCTGGAGCGCCCAGTAGTCGGCCGCGAGGCCCAACTCGTCGAACACGCACTCCGCGGACATCATCATGCCCAGCGGGGCTTGCGGGCAGTCGGCGGCGAACGGGTCCTTGCGCGCCTTGTCCTGGTCCTCCCAAAATCGGTCGAGGTCGACCGGCGCGAGGCCGTTGTTCGCGTGGGTCTTGGCGACAAGCTTCTCGGCTTGTTCGATGTGCTCGGGCTTGACGTTGATTCGGCTCATGGAACTCCAGCCGTTGAGTGATGCAAGGCGAGGCATTTGCGCGGATCGCCAGCTTGCTTGTCTGGGGTGGGGCACACGGTCCACACCGCAAACGCCTCAGGGCGAACCGCCAGCGACGCGACATTATAGCAGCGATTGCCCCGTACGGAAGCCAGGCGCCGAGACCGCGCGGCGCTTGATCGACGACGCGAAAAGCCTACAATCCCCTGCCTTGCCCTCTCCCGGTTTCCGAACTCCTGCCCGTCGGTCGTCTTCGCCAAACTTCGAGCACGCCGGCGAGCAGCCCATAGATCAGACATTAGGGACTCTCACCCCTCGTCCACAGCCAGAACGAAAGCTATCCCAAGGAGCGCGCGGCGTGAAGGCACTTGTGCTCGAAGCGTATAACCAGTTCGTCTACAAAGACGCGCCCGTGCCCAAGATCGGCCCGGAGGACGTGCTCATCCGCGTCAAAGCCTGCGGCATCTGCGGCAGCGACGTGCACGGCATGGACGGCAGCACCGGCCGGCGCATCCCCCCGCTCATCATGGGCCACGAGGCCGCGGGAGTCATCGAGACGCTCGGCGACGCGGTCGCGGGCTGGAGCGTCGGCGACCGCGTCACGTTCGACTCCACCATCTACTGCGGCAAGTGCTGGCACTGCCGGCGCGGGGAGATCAACCTCTGCGACGACCGCCGCGTGCTGGGCGTGTCGCCGGGCGAGTACCGGCAGCACGGCGCGTTCGCCGAATACGTCGCCGTGCCCCAGCACATCCTCTACGCCATGCCCGACGGTCTGTCGTTCGAGCATGCGGCCACAGTCGAACCCCTGTCCATCGCGGTGCACGCGGTCGGCCGCGCGCCGATCACGCTCGACGACTCCGCGGTCGTGGTCGGCTGCGGCATGATCGGCCTGCTCGCGGTGCAGGCGCTCCGCGCGGCCGGCGTGGGCACGCTCATCGCGGTCGACGTGGACTCCATGAAGCTTGTCCTCGCGCAGCAGTTCGGCGCGGACGTGGTGCTGCGTTCGGATGAGCAGGACGTCGCGGCCAAAGTGCACGATCTGACGCACGGCCGCGGAGCGGACCTGTCGTACGAGGTCGTCGGCATCGACGCGACGCAGAAGCTCGCGGTGCAGAGCCTGCGCAAGGGCGGCTCCTGCGTGCTCGTGGGCAACCGCGAGCCCACCGGCGAGCTGCTCTTCCAGCACATCGTCACCCGCGAGATCACGGTCTACGGCTCCTGCGCGTCCCGCGGCGAGTACCCCGCGTGCCTCGACATGATGGCCTGCGGCGCCATCGACGTCGCGCCGCTCATCAGCGCGGCCGCGCCGCTCGCCGAGGGAGCCGAATGGTTCCAGCGGCTCTACGACGCGAAGGGGCCGCTGATGAAGGTGGTGCTCGTGCCGTAAAGCGTGAAACGTAAAACGTAAGCGGAATGGAGAATCGAGAACCTCATGTCCCACAACTTCTTCGACCTAACGAGCAAAGTTGCCCTCGTGACTGGCGCCAGCCGCGGGCTCGGCCAGTACATGGGCCGCGCGCTCGCGCGCGCCGGCGCGGACCTCGTCATCACGAGCCGCACGCTCGAATCACTGGAGCCGTTCAAGGAGGAAGTCGAGGCCTTGGGCCGACGCGCGGCGCCGGTGCAACTCGACGTGCGGGACCACGACAGCATCCAGGCCATGGCCGACGCCGCGGTCGACGCGTACGGCAAGGTCGACATCCTCGTGAACAACGCTGGCTGCAACATCCGCAAGCCGGCGGTCGAGGTCACGTGGGACGATTGGAACACGATCCTCGACACGAACTTGCGCGGTGCGTTCTTTGTCGCGCAGGCCATTGCGACGCGCACGATGATCCCGCGCCAGTACGGCCGCATCATCAACATTGGGTCCGTCACGTGTGTGGCTGGGTACGCGGGCCTTGCGCCGTACTGCGCGAGCCGCGGGGGCGTGAAGCAGATGACCATGGCCCTCGCCGACGACTGGGGAGTCCACGGCATCACGGTGAACTGCCTCGCGCCGGGCTGGTTCAAGACCGAGCAGAACAAGATGCTCTACGAGAACCCAGGGTGGGTCGACTACCTCTGCGACCGCATCCCCCTCAAGCGCCCGGGCCAGCCCCACGACCTCGACGGCGCGGTCGTGTTCCTCGCATCCGACGCGAGCGAATACGTGACCGCGCAGACGCTGCTCGTGGACGGCGGCATCTCCGGCGGCGCGACCAAGGCGACGGTCGCGCAGTGACGCCGCACTCCACACGCGTGGCGCTCCCGCCAGGCCCTATCGCTGCAAGTCCTCGAAGCCACCACTCCCTCCGCCAACAGGCGCAACGCCAGAACGCGCCTTCCCCTGCGCGGACGGTGCACAACAACTTCTTGTTTCTTGTCGCGGTTCCTCACGCATAAGGCACTACGCTTGTAGTAGGCCCGTGAGGGCCTTCCGCTCGGGTGACGATTCGCCGTTGGAACAGAGGGCGCCCTTACGGTCGCCACTACGAGCGAGCCGCTCCCGCGGCCGCACAGCACATTTCAGACGTGCCACGACACTGGGCGCTGCCAGCCAAAGCGCCGTCAAGCCGGCGCACTCCACAACGGAGCGCATCGACATCATGTTGTCGTTCGAAAAGCGGTAACGCACTAGGCCTTCTCTGGCGTGCGTGGCAGCGGGTGCAGGGGGATAGCCGCCGGGGTGCGTCGCGCTTGTAGTAGGCCCGTGAGGGCCTTCCGCTCGGGTGACGATTCGCCGTTGGAACAGAGGGCGCCCTTACGGTCGCCACTACGAGCGGGTCGCGCCCGCGGCCGACATTTCAGACGTGCCGCAACACTAGGCGCTGCCAGCCAAAGCGCCGTCGAGCCGGCGCACTCCACAACGGAGCGCATCGACAACATGTTGTCGTTCGAACACCGGTAAGGGCCTACCGTTCGATCTTCAGGTGCACCACCGCGGGGCCATCGAATGGCGCGCTCAACTCCTGTTTGCTGCCGCCCAGGGTTTGCCCCTCGGCCGTGGTCTTGCCACTCAGGCAATCCATCCACTCGACGCGCAACGGGGCTTGCGCATCGGTGAGGTCCACGGTCACCGACCCGCCCTTGGGCAGGTACACGAGGTACTCCTTGCCCGGCGCGGCGAGGCAGTACTTCGTTGACGCCAAGTCCAGCCGCGGCTCCATCGCGGCCAAGTCGCAGCGCTTCGCGCAGGCGAGTGCGTGGCCCATGGCCGCGCGGGTCACGTCCCACTTCGGGTCCGGCTGCGCAGGCGAGTGGATGCGGTAGTCCGTGTAGTGGTCCATGAGGATGAAGTGGTTCCCGCGGAGCAGGTTCTTCCACACCCATGATGGATCGTGAGTCCAGGGCTGAACGTGGTCGGTATCGAGCACAATGATCTTGCGCCCGTCCGCGGCCGGCGGATCGCTGATGTAGCGTTTGCCTACCGGCGAGATCCAGTCGGCCGGGCTGGCGAAAAGCGCCGAGTTCCGGATCGGGGAGCCGGTCATGCCCACGACGTGCTGCTTGGGCTTGCCGGCCTCGTACTGCCTGATGAAGCGGATCATGTGGTACTGCCACCGCACCGAGCCCACGTGGCTCTCGTTGCTGATTTCCCACAGCACGTTGTCCAGGTCGTTCAGCGTGTCGATGGTCTTGCGCACGTAATCCTCTTGGAGCCTCGTGATCGCGGCAACCTTCAACTCGTGCACCTCGTGCCCGGTGTCGCTGCCGTTGGGATCGCCGTCGATGCCGTTGATGTTGTTCGCCTTGTTGAACGGGTGGCCGCGCCAGGCGTTGCCCTTGCTCGCGTCGCCGCGATTCTTGGCGAGGCTGAAGCCCTGGAACAGCATGACCGCGACGTAAATGCCGCGCGCCTGCGCGGCCTCGACGCGATCGCGGAGGCGCGAGAAGTACGCGTCGTTGAACTTCGTCACGTCGAACTTCGGCTGGCCGTCGAGCGCGAGGCCGGGGCCGGTGCGCAGATACGGCAAGGGTGTGTAACGCACCGGCACGTCCGCGCTCGCGAACTGCATCCACTGCGCCTGCTCCCACGCCCACAGGCGCATGAAGTTGTGGCCGTGGCGCTGCATGAAGTCGAGGTAGCCGTCGTAGTCGAAGTTCGGGGTGGCGCCCTCGATGCCACGTTCCTGGCGATTGGCCCAGGTGTGCGAGCCGGTGAGCCAGACGGCCTGGCCGTCGGGCGTAGCGAAGTAACGCGGGTTGACGGGATGCACGCGGAGGGGACCCATGGCTTGTTCCGAGAACGATGAACGAGGGAAGACGGAAAGCACGATGCAAGCAAGCATCACGCGGGCAATCGGTTTCATGGCAGCGGACCTCCTGTTGAATGACCGTATCATAACACGACGTGCCGCCGCGCGTGACAGGGAGCATTCGCGTTCTGTATCATCGCACCATGTGAGCGAACAACCTCCCGAAGGTCTTGAAACACTCGCGAGGCTGCCGCCGTTCGGAGTTGCGCCTTTTGGCGGTCCGACCCGAGGGGCGAGGCCGAATCCTCTCTGGAGATCCCATGGCAGCCCAACCCACTACACATCCGCTCTCGTGCAACATTCCCGTCCTCGGCGATTACGATGTCATCGTCTGCGGTGGTGGCCCGGCCGGTATTGGGGCCGCGGTCGCGGCCGGCCGGGGCGGGGCCAAGACGCTGCTCGTCGAGCGTCTGTCCTATGTGGGCGGCATCGGCACGAGCACGGGCATCAACACCTGGTGCGACACGCAGGGCGGCTCCATCTTCGACGAACTCGAAGCGCGCCTCGACGCGCTCGGCAAGGCAAGGCGGCGTTTTGACCCCAGCGGGCACATCTACGAGAGAGGCCGTGTCTCGCTGCACGGCGAGACGCTCAAGGCCGTCGCGTTGCGTATGATCCGCGAGGCCGGAGCGGAAGTGCTGTTCGGCACGACCGTGGCGCAGGCGATCATGGATGGCGACCGTGTGGCCGGCGTCGTGCTGGCAAACAAGGACGGGCTGTGCGCGGCGCACGCGAAGGCCGTCGTCGACGCGAGCGGCGACGCGGACGTGGCCGCGAGCGCGGGAGCGGAGTTCCTCAAGGGCGATCCCGACGACGGCCGGCTCATGCACGTGAATTTCATGTTCGGCATCGCCGGCGTCGACAGCGAGAGAGCCAAGAAGGAAGCGCTCGACGATGAGACGCTCGTTGCGCGCATCAAGCAGGCGCACGGGGCCGGCAAGCTGCGCGCGCCCAAGGGCGCGTTCCGGCCTGCGCCGGACGTGTTCCCCTACCATCCGCCCGAAAAAGCGCTGATCCTCAACTACTGGGAGATCGAGAAGGTGGACTGCTCCGACGCGCTCGCGGTGAGCGCTAAGCTCGCGGAATGCGAGGAGATCGCGCTCGAAGTCGTCGAGTTCTGCCGCGCACATTTGCCGGGGTACGAAAACGCTAGCATCGGCCGCTTCTGGGACGTGCTCGGCACGCGCGAGTCCCGGCGCATCGTCGGCCAATACGCGGTCACCGGCGACGACGTGCTCGCCGGGCGCAAGTTCGACGACGGCATCGCGCAAGCGTGCTTTTTCATCGACTTCCACGATTCGCCGCCGGGCCGCACGATCCCGTACACGCTCGAATTCAAGCGCGCGCACACGCCTCCGCCCGGCGACTGGTATGAGATCCCGTATCGCTGCCTCGTGCCGGCCAGGGTCAGGGGCCTGCTGATGGCGGGCCGCTGCATTTCATGCGACCGCGACGCACAGGCGTCGCTGCGCGTCATGCCCACGTGCATGTATCTCGGCGAGGCGGCCGGCACGGCCGCGGCCATGGCTGCGGCTCAAGGCCTCGCGCCACACGAGGTGGACGGCGCGGAAGTGAAGCGCCGCGTCATTCCCGCGTAGGCGAGCGCCGACGGGAACCCTCCAGTCGCGGCGGGCGTCCAAGAGAGTGGCGGCATCAACCGACGACTCTCCATGACTTCCATCGAGCACAGCATCTTCGCGTTCAACTTCAGCGTCTGGGCGCGCGGGAAGCGACCGGCCGCGTTCCATGTTGCGGTCATGGCCGCGGCGCTCGCCCCGGACGTGGACGGGCTGAGCGTGATCTTCGGCACGGACGCGTACGTGCGGTACCATCGCACGTTCGGGCACGGTGCTTTGCCCGCGGTGGTGCTGGGCGTGGCCGCGGCTGCGCTTGTGCTCGCGTTCATGCCGCAACGGTTCCGCCGGCTCGCGCCTGGCGACCCTGATGCAGGGCGCATCGGGCTCTCGTGGCAGGGCCTCGCCTTCGCCGGCGCGATCGGCGCCCTGTCGCACCTCGTCGCGGACTCGCTATACCCCTGGCCTGTGCCTTTTGCCTGGCCGTTCAGTTCGGCGGGGTTCTGCTGGCCGCTCCTTCCCTGGGGGGATCTGGTTATCGCGGGCCTCATGATCGCGTCCATGTTCGCGCACGCGCTCGCGCGGCGACACCAGCGATCTGTGAGCGCGGCCACGTTCGCCGCACTGGGGGCCTATCTTGTCCTGCGTATGTGGTCCCACGGGCCCGGCCCGTTCTGAGCGATCCGTGGTATAATCGAGACCATGAAGCGTTTCATTTGCATAGCAAGATGCGCGGCGCTCGTGCTGTCCGGGGCCGCGTTGGCCGGCCCCTTGCCGGCGACGCTCAAGCCGGATTGGCGGCGCGTTGGGGAGGTGCGCGAGTTTGGACCGGCCGATCTTTACCGCTACAACGATGGCGCGGCCGGATCCTACCTCGCGTACGGCTTCGTGCGGCTGCACACCGCGCAGTACGCCAAGGCGGATGCGCGCATGGTCGTGGACGTGTTCGACATGGGCCGGCCGCTCCACGCGTTCGGCATCTACTCGACTATGCGCGCGCTCGGGGACACGTTCGTGGCCGTGGGCAATCAAGGCGTGGTCTTCGAGGCGAACCTCGACTTCTGGCACGGGCACTACCTCGTGCACGTCGCGCCCGCGCAGGCGGAGCCGGTGGCCGACAAGGCGGCCATCGAGTTGGGCCAGGCTGTCGCCGCGCGGCTTGGGCCGAAGGCCGAGCGCGAGCCGTGGGCCGGGGTGCTGCCCAAGGAAGGGCTGGTGGCGAACTCCGTCACGTATCACAGCCGCAACGTGCTGGGGTGCCGAGCGCTCGGATCGGGCTTCACCGCCACATACATCGCAGGCGAGAGCCGCGTGCAAGCGGTTGTGGTGGAGCACCCACGCGCGGAGCAAGCGCAAGCCGCGTTGGTTGCGGTGCGACAATTCATGGCCAAGAGGGGCAAGGCGGGCCCGATCCGGGTCCTGGGCGAGCGCCGCAGGTTCGAGGGGCGGCATTCGTACTACCGGCGGGTCGTCTTTGCCGCGCAGGGAGCCAAGCTCGTGGGCGTGCTGCGGGTGACGGACGAGGCCGCGGCGGACGCGCTGCTGGCGCGGCTGCTGGCGGCTGAGCGCTAGTGTCATGCCACGGCTGAGGTGTCGCAAGCTGCGCCACCACAGTGCGACCGCGGGAGCGGCCCGCTCGTAGTGGCGACCGTAAGGGCGCCCTCTGCTCCGATGGCGAGTCGCCACCCGAGCGGAAGGCCCTCACGGGCCTGCTACAAGCGCAACGTCACCCGCTTGCAGCCGCGTCGTGTTCCTCCTGCACCCGCTCAGAGCAGGCCCCAGCCGCCGCGCGGCGGACACCTTGACGGAGGGACTGCGCCGCGAGCGGCATGACAGCACAGGCATGACACGACACTAGGGCGCTTCCGGAAACACGCCGACTTCGGCAATCGACCACGCGCGCGGGTAGCGCATGCGCCGCGGCACGTTGGCCTTGATCCTCAGCACCCGGCACCGCACGGGCTCGAAGCAGAAGACCACGCGCGCGTCGCGGTGGTCGAGCAGGCACGTGCGGTAGAGCCACGGCAGGCCCGTGCCGGTCGTCACGCGGCGGAAGGGGCCTTGCCGCGAATCGGCCACTTCGATCGACGTGAACAGGGGGAACTGATCGGTGAGCGCCCCGGTCCAGAGGTGCACCGAGCCCACCGTCATCGGCTGCCCGAAGTCGAGCGTCACAGCGTCGCCCGCGCGCTGGGGCCGGCCGGTGGACCAGGCCGTGTCGAGCCGGCCGTCCACGGCGAGCCGCACGTCGCCGGCGTTGGGGTGCGCGGCGATGGCCCAATTCGAGCGGTCACAATCGTCCAGCCGCGGCAGCCGCCGCGCCAGGCCCTTGGACGGCAGCACGGGCGCGACCGCGATCGAGTCGCTGAAGCGCGCGAGCAGGCGCCAGTTCGGTCCGAGCGTTCGGAAGGTCGATTCGTGTGCGATGATGCAGTCCACCCCGAGGTCGCTGATGAGTTGCGCCGACTCGCGCGAGGACAAGTTTGCAGCAGTGTAGTATTTCGCCAAGTCCTCTGGCGGCGACCAGCCGCTGACGCCGTTGACGAGGCGCTTCCAGTGGAGTGTGGAGCCGTAGAGGTACCAGCGGTCCGCCACGTCGAGATCGAACGGAGTTTGCAGGACGACGTGCACGTCGTTGCGCCGCGCAAGCCACTGATACGGCTCGGCCAGTTCGAACTTGCGCGGGACGTTTGTGGCGTGCAATGGCAGGCACCAATACTCGGCCGCGGCCAACGCAAACAGGGCCGCCAGCGCGAGTTGGCGCCGGCGCCGCGAGAGAGCGGCGGCGCGGTCCACGGCCGCGGCGCAACCCCACGCCGCGAGCACCGCGAGCGACAGCATCATGGGCATGGCGAAGCGCGTGGGATCCCGGAGGCCCCCATACCCCGGCACAAAGCGATAGAGCAGCGCATACGGCCCCGGGCCCACGTCGCGCCCGGCCAAGCGGATCACCGGCCCGAGCGCGAACAGTGCGCACGCGAGGCCGGCGGCCGCGTAGGCCCAAGCGGCCGGCGTTCGCCGGCGCGCCACAAGGCCCACGGCCGCGAGCGCCACCACGATGAAGCCGGGGAAGAGAGCGTTGCCATCGCCCGCCCACGCCCGGAACACGCGGCCGTAGAGCATGCTGGACGCCGGAGCGACGAGGTAGTTCATCACGTCGGCCGAGTGCCGCAAGGTCTCGCCCCAGTCCCGGCGAAAGCCCATGTCGCGGGCGAGCTTCACGTAGGGCCAGAAGAACGGCAAGCACAGGAGCGCGTAGAGCACAAAGATCGCGGCCACGCCGGCGAGCCGACGGCGCAACCCTGCCAGCTCGCCGCGGCGACGCCATTGGATGGCAAGCAGGACGACGAGCCACATGGCGAGGAACGTGGGGAACAGGATCGCGTAGTAGCACGAGACCATGGCCTGCACAAACGCGAACACCGCGGCCCCGATCGCGTCCCGCCAACGGCCCTTGTCCATGAACCGATGCACGAAGAGCAGGCACAGGGGCATCCACTGGGACGACAGGATCTGCACGCGCTCGATGTTGCTGTAGCGGTACGGGCACGCCGCGAACACGAACGCTCCCAGCAGCGCGGCCGCCTGCGAGCGCGTCAGGCGCCACGCGAGCGCATACATGCATGCAAAGCTGAGCGCAAACGACAGCAGCAGGAGCACATTGTGCGCGAGGATGGGGTTGTCGGTGGCCCAGAGGATCGGCAGCGTGAGGGGGAGGTTGCCGAGCAGGTGGTCGGAGTAGGCCAGCGTGTTCGTGCGCGGGTAGAACGCGTTTGTGTCGAAGAGGCGCTCCCCCGGCGTGGTGACCGCGTGCGCGCCCCAGGCGAGGATCCACGTGTTGAGCAGGAAGTCATACGAGTCCGGTTTCTCCCGCACGTGCAAGAAGCCCCTGTGCACGACCGGCCCAAGGGGCAGCGTGAGCACGAACGCCAGCACGATGGCCAGCGGCGCGACAAGTTGGATGTGCTTGCGCATAGGGAGAGGGGCATCATGTTGTCGATGCGGCAGACTGCAAATTGAGGAATGTAGGTATCAACGGAACTCAAGCCGAACATGCGGCCACATGAGGATGGCATTCGCGGTACGGCGAACACAAGGCCGGTGAGGCCGACGCAATGCCATTAACTTAGGGAACTCCGTCCGCAGGATCCACGATGCATTGGCCAGGGCAAACTCCGTGGCCAGCTTTA
>JAJRTI010000959.1 GCA_024278415.1 Planctomycetota bacterium
AAGCTGGCTGGATGCGGTGTCCCAGCGCAAGGACCAACATCGCAACGCGTGACGCGCTACGCCCTAAGTTCGTGGCATTGGGCATGGCCCGCCCTACGCACCCTCCGATTGGGTAAACGAACTTGCGGGACGCGACACTAGTGTTTTTGGCACAACAGAAGGCCTCCAGCTTGTAGGCACTTTTCAGTGGTACGGGATGCCAACATGGAATCAACGCGGCCAGAACGCCTCCACCGAGCTTGTCTCGGTGGAGCGAGCGACTGGCCAGCTACTGGGCCAGACCCAACGCATTCTACCCCCCATTCTGCGTCGTTTGTGCCGCCCCGATGGGGCGGCACAAACGACGCAGAATGGGGGAAAGGCTGCACATTGGCGGGCGAGTAGCTGGCCAGTCGTTGGCTCCACGGGCGCAAGGCCCGTGGAGGCCCGGGCATCCGTACGGCTGAAAAGTGTCAGCTTGTAGTGAGGACCGTGAGGGCCTCCCGTCAGGCGACCCTTACGGGTCGCACTACGAACGGCTTTGCTTCCTACAACACTATACGAATTCAAGGAATGCTGTACTAGGGCCTTCCGCTCCTGGGTTTCGGGCGCAGCCCGCTTTGTCCGTCTTTATGGCCGGACCCATCTGATCTTGCACATCCAGAGGCCGGAACGGTTCAAGCACTGAGGGTCTTCGATGCCGCAAGAACTCATGTACGTCTCGCCCCCGATTTCGATCAATTCCGCCGCGTGGGAGAACACGGTCGTCACCTTGTGCTGCGGAAGAAACCTGCGCGGGTCACGCGACACGACCACGAAGGTCTCGTAATAGTGCCGGTGCGAAAACCCGACGAACAGGTAGAACAATTCCCCTCGCTTCAGCAGGAACGGGGACTCGAAGATGCCGAACGACGCGGGCGCGTCTGGCGGGAGATCCTCCACGTAACAGGGCTCCTCCCGTCGCCACTTCCGCAGATCGGGCGACGACGCGAGGCCGATCGTGTGGCGTCCTCGGCCGTCCGTGCCAGCGAAACATACCAAGTACGTCCCGTCCTCCAATTGGAGAATGCAGGGATCCCGCATGTTTTTGAAACCGAGACCGGTCGGGTCTTCCCAAACTGTTTGCTCTTCTGCCTGAGCCCACGCGTCCAAGTCCGGGCTGACGCAGTTCCCGTCCAACCCACCTCCGAAGATTCGATATTCTTCGCCGTCCCGCACGACGAACGGGCAGGCGTACGCGTGCCCGATGTCGCTGCCGTCGAACGCGGCGGGCAGCCGCGTCCACGGCCCCCAAATGTCCTCCGCCACAGCGTGCCCGATCCGCATGTGAATGCCGGGACGATAGAGGTGGCCGTGTATCAGCTTGTGCAGCGTCTGAATGAAAGGACGCTCCGATGGCGCCAGCACGTCGCTCAGCCACTCCAATGCTTGCGCTGTGGTCGCGAAGCGATTCTCCGTTGCGAAAAGGTGAACTCTTCCATCGCGATCTTGGATCAGACAATGATCGTTCAAGGCCCACGTGTTGGGGCGACTGGGATCGGGCTCGTACACCAGTCTCATGTCACCATCGATGACTGGCAGCTCCACTTCTGGAAACTCTCGGAGAACGTCTGCGATCATGGCGACGCCTCGATTCTGGGCATGACATCATCTTGCATCACACGGTCTCCCTGGGCTCTACCGCGAAGGAATGTGGCTCATCGTCTTCTTGTGCCACGCCGCGCCCTTCAGATCGTTCCACGCGGAGATCTCGTGGCACACGTAGCACTGCGCGACGCTGTCGAACGACTTGCCGAGCATGCGCGCGCACTTCGACTTGAACATGGGCATGAAGTGGCTCGGCGGCGTCTTGTGGCACTGGGCGCAGTCCTGGGTCGTCGCGGGCGGATGCACGTATTCGGGGATTGTCCACTGCCGCGTCGGGTGGCACGCGGCGCAATCGTCGCCGAAGAACCCCACGTGCGGATCCTCGTCGCGGTGGCACGTCACGCAGTTGAGGATCATCTCCTCGGGCTGGATGCGCGGACGTGGCATCGCCGAGGGGTCCACGTGCCGCATCCACATCAGCAGTTGCTGCCGGGTCTGCTTCGCCTCGCCTTGCAGGTCGTCGCGGCGAAGCTGCCGCAGCCCGAGCTTGGCGAGCACGACGTGGTCCATCTGCGTGGGCCGCGCGGCGCGGCCGCGGTGCTCCGGGTGGCACTCCTTGCAGCTTTGGACGTGCGCGTGGTACGCGGTCTATTGCCGCTGAAGCACCGTCTCGTCGTTCGCGTGGCAGAGGATGCAATTCGCGGGCTCGACGCCCTTCACAGGCGTGTGGCACGCGGCGCAGTCGGACTCGAGCGACGCGTGCGCGGCCGAGAGACGCCCCGGGCTGGCCATGCGCTGCCACGTGTTGGCCTGCTTGAACGCGGCCGCGCTCGGAGTCGCAAGCCAAATCCCAGCGCCCAGCACCGCGCCGGCCAGCGCGGCGAACGCCCAAACCATCCTCTTCCGTTTCTTATTCTTAGCCATGGCTATGGCACGCGGAATCCGTGGCTCGTCGCCGGCGCTCACGCCCACGACTCGAACCACCTGAGCCCGAAGTGCACCGCTGCCCATACGTGAAGGAGCAGGAGCGCGTAGAGCACGAACGAAATCACAATGTGAAACTTAAGCCACCGCGACAGCCATCGCTTGAACAGGCCGTGCGTCTTGATCGCGTATTCGACCTCCGCGATGGAATCGACCAGTTGCAGGACCTGCGTCGGGCTCGCAGCCGCGGCGTCGGCACGCTCGATCGCGAGCGGCCAAAGGAACAATCGGGACAACGGACGCACCAGCGCGGCCAATTCCGGGCGCTGGCCCAGTTGCTCCGCGGCCGTCGCGTACGCGGTCTGCAACTCGTCGAGCATCCCCTGCTTCTCGCGAATGTCCTTCGATAGCTGAACCACCAAGTAGCGGCCCACGAAGCCGCTGAGCACGACCAAAAGCGTGAGCGCGACCAGGGCGATGCCCAACGGACTCTCAAACTTGTGGCCGGTGTGCAGCAGCACGAGAATCGGCCCCAAGATGCCGGCGTAGATGTGCCAGGCGAGCAGCGTGCGCATGGACACGTATTTCGTCACGCGCGCCTTGATCGGCTTCACGCGCTTCACGACCATGTACGGGAGCGGCACCAGCATGAGCAGCGCGCCCGACACCGCGAGCACGCCGCCCCAAAAGCCGCCCGCGAACCGCGGCGACTGATGCAGCAGAAAGCCCAGCCACGCGACGAGCATCAGCACGACCAGGCCCGTGGCGATCACACGCTCGCGTTCTTTCATGATCGAACCTCGGAACCTACGGGGGGGCGCGGCATCTCCCGATATCGCACCATCGCAACGTCAGGAGACGTTGCGCTCCTACACATGCTCCGCCTATCCGCTGCCCTCTTCCTCCGCTTTCGGCGAAGAGGCGAGGGCCTGAAGCAGCGCGGCCGCGCGGCGCATCTTGAGCAGGTACATCCAAATCATGACGACCACGAACAACGCCAACGTCGCGCACACGACCAGGTGATAAGGCTTCATGCCCAAGAAGCGGACTTCCGCCTCCCGAGTCGCCGGCGGCATGAGCCCCAATTCGCTCTTGAACCACCGAAGCGCCTCGTTGCGCGGGGCCGCGCCTTCCTCGATTGCGCGACACGTGGCCAGGCCGGTCTCGAAGAGCTTCAGCCCCTCGCGGACCTTGGCCGCGGCCTTTTGCTGCGCGGCGAAATCGCCGGCTGCCGCGGGCGCGGAGAGTTCGGCGACGGCTTCGGACAGCAGCGCTTTCCCATCCGCCATGCGTTTGCGCGCCAGTTGTATCAGCTTGGCGCGGCGTTGCGGAGTCAGGTCGGGCAGGGCCATCAACTGGGGGTACAGCTCCTCGGGCTCTTGGGGCTGGGTCGGCGGCTGCATCTTGCCCATGCCGCCGCCTTTGGAGCCGGGCTTCTTCGTCGCGGACCCGGGTGTGGAGGGCTCTTTTCGTTTCGCCCCCCCTTTCGCAGGCTTGGTGTCGGAGCCCCCGGCCGCCTGGTCCGCGGCCGCTGCTGGCTTGGAGTCTTTTGCCGCCGCGCTCGCGTTGGGATGGTGCTTGCGATGCTCTTCCGCCGAGACTTGGGCCAGCGCCTTGGCTTGGACAAAACACATGCCCAAGACAACGAACAAACGCGCATACATTAGAAGCGACTTGCTTACGAGTCTCATGGCCGTCTCACCTCGTCTCTCGCTGCCGCGAACGCTCACTGCAACGCACGTGGAAAGCGTCAGCGACCACAACCGGCCGCCGTTGCGGGCCCACACTCTCGGGAGTCTCACGATCCTCCGATGGCCGCCGGTGGCGCACGGATTCGCCCGACAGTCGGCACGCCTGTCTTCTCCTTCCGCGACCGGCAGCGTATCAGCTTCCACTCGCCTCGTCAATCAGCGAATCAAGCCATCTAGGCCCTTACCGGTTTGCGAACGACAACAAGAAGTTGCGCGGTGTGCGCGCACTCTTGGCAGGGTATTCCGTATTGCGTATTCCGTATCTCGAATCGCGATCCAAATACGCAATACGCAATACGCAATACGCAATACG
>JAJRTI010000960.1 GCA_024278415.1 Planctomycetota bacterium
ACCCCAATAGGCCGAGGCCTCGCGCCTAACATCGTGCATGGCGGAGGTGTCGAACGCGGCGCCGCCGAGATGCGAGCGCGGGAGCGCTCCGCTTGTAGTGGCGACCGTCAGGGCGCCCTCTGCGCCGCTGGCGATTCGCCATCCGAGCGGAAGGCCCTCACGGGCCTACTACAAACGCGACGTCGCCGGCTTGCGGCGCCACAGCACAGGTAGGACAACTGGGGTTTTGCAAGTGGCTCGTGGAGTCATGCACAAGGTACGGCAGAAGTATCTTCGCCGCGTGTTCGAGCCCGCCAGGGCGGGAATCCGCATTGATGCCGACGGACAGTTGACGCATCTGAGAACCCTCGACTTGGACATCATAGGTTACCCCATCCGCCACCATTCGCAGTTCATAGCACGGCAGGTATTCCGAGCCAGCCGGTGCTTCGCCTTCTTCGGAAACGAGCGCGAACTTGCTTTCCGCTGGCAACCGCACTAAGCGCAGCGCCACCTCGTGCGCCGCTTCCGCTGACGGGACACCCTGTGCTCGTTTGAGCACGACCCTCACGATCACCACCTTTGGCCAAAGCGAAAAAACCTTGCACTCTCCATCGGGCAGTGCGAACTCGGAGTACAGTTGAAAACGCCCTCCTAGCGCCGCCCGTCGCCCCTTGAGATGGACGATCTCCAGATCTCGCTCTCCCTCATCTAGGGCCCTGAACACCAGACGCATGAGGGCCAGGAACCCTCTTCGGACGCGCACATCTGAAAGGGGGCGGCCGTACTTGGCAAGTTCCGCCGCCGTGGGGAACACCCTCGTACGCGTTTGCCAAACCGGCAAGAGGTTCGCGACCCCTACAACGCCCGCGATGAGGACGCTAAGCAGAACCACGGTCCGGCCGACACACCCAGGCATTGGCGCTTCTTGTTCGTGCTCGCTCATTGCGGTTTCTCCGGCGGCACGTTCACCTTTTCCCATGCGAACCAGCGTTCGATCACCAGCCTTTCACCAGCCTCATCTGGGTTCCTCCTGTAATCGGCTGGTGACTTATCCACCATGCCCTTGTGAGCCAGATAAGCATCATACACCCGACCGTTCAGGACATTGAAGTACTCGAAATTCCAGGCTTTCTGATTATCCAAAGTCCGCTTAGGGAGGAACCAGTGGTACTCGATGTGCGGAAGAATCCGCTTGCCATTGGCACACTCGCAGTCTGCCCGTGACTCTATCCACCTATGCTCTCCCACCCAGTCGAGTTGCGAAGTGATCCCAAGCACTGCAAGAGCACGTTGCAGTATCCTGTTGCGCGCATAGCACGGCCCAGCTCTGCCATTGTCGCCGAGAACATACCAGTACAGCAAGTGCTCACCTGACCATGGGCCGACGCGCCTCCTCACCTTTATCGCCAGTTTCGTCGCGATCTCGTTCAGCGTCGCTGCAGGGCCGATGTCGCACGAGTAGCGAACCTTCTCCAGAGTAAGGTCTCGCGCGTCACAGGTCGGCGTCGCCCAGAAGGTAAATATCTTGTGCGTGGTCTGGTTCATCGCCGCCTCGGGGCCCGTGGTCTTGCACTTCCAGGTCGGTTTCCACTGCCAGATCCCGACCTGGTTCGGCAGTTGCACGGCGTGGACGAAATCGCCATCTGCCGTAGGCCAGCTCTGCACGTTGGACGCGCTCCAGTTGGTGGCAAAGATTGGGCCTTCAGTGTCATCGGCCTTCACGTTGAGGGTAACGGGCCAAGACAAGGACTTCGACGCGTTCAGTCGTGGTTGTAGCTTCGCGTGCGTTCCTTTCACGTATGCAACAGGGGAGTTGTTACTCCCCGGTCCCCAATTCGATGGTATTGGCACGTATTCATAAGTCTCGGACGATGGCACGAGTTCGTATTCGTAGAGCGTGATGGCATCTAAATACTTGCCCCCATACAACTCGGGTTTCACGACCTCGAACAATGCCGGGTCAGGCTCATACTGATCCGTCGTCCCCACCTTCACACGTTTCGCCGTGAGCGTAACCAACTGCTGGGTTCCATCGTCGCACTGGGCCATCGTCTGGAACGTCAACTCGACCTTGGCGTCTTCGTTCGCCTCCGTGAAGCATAGCTCCGCCTCACCGCTGGACTCGGGCAGGTCTCCGGTTCGCCAGGTCGCGCCTTCCTTGAATTGCGCCCCTACCGCGCTCCAAGTATACGTGCCACCGGCCCCCGGCGGCAGCCCATCCATCTCATCGGCGGCAAGCGCCGCGAGCAGCGTCAGCGTCTGCCCTGTGCAGATCGTCTCCTTCGTATCGTAAGCCGCGATCGTGAGCCTCACACCCCTGGTCGAGCCCGACTCATGGACCAGTTCCACAGGGGGATCGGTCGTGCCTTGGCGCTGCACCTTCAGCGCCGCCGTCACGTAGGTTGGCTGCACACTCACCGTCACGGTCGTGCTTGAACCAGTCGTTGTGGTAGCAGGCCCGTTGCCCTCCTCCACGGTCCAATGCATGTCATCCGGTTGGAACGCCAACTCCACATCATCCTCTTCATTCGCCGGCGTGCCGGGGTCGCCATACACTTTGGCTTCGAACCTCACCGTGTTCCCCACCTGTACCCAGCCATGATTCGGCGTCCTCTGTAGTTCCATGCGCAGGCTGTACACCGTCAGCGTCGTGCTTGCGCTGGACGTGGAGTTGTCCTTCGTGTAGGCAACTTTGATTGTGGCCTCGCCCGGCGCGTCGCCTCTGAAGGTCGCCGTGCTTGTGGTCGGCCCGAACTTGTGGTCGAGGAACGAGCCATCGCCGGGGCCCTGTGTCGTGGTCCAGTCGAACGTGCCGCCCTCAGGCGCCAGGACAACCTTGGCGGAGAGAGTAGTCGCGCGTCCCATCACGTCCATGGTCTGGCCCCAAAGCGCGTATTCGGGTTTCTTCACGATTGCCACTCCCTCCACGGCAAACACCGCCGTGTCCAGCACGAACTGGCCGAACGCACCAGTCACCGGCCGCTTGGCCGCAAGCTGGATGCCGGCGTACGGGTCCGTCGCGGCGAACGTCACGTCTACCGTCTCCTCCGCGGAGCCTTGCGAGAACTTGGCGCTCACGCTGGCCGCGGTCGTCGTGACCGGGCCGCTGACCCAGTCCCCATTATACAGGAACTTCGCATTCTCGCTGCCCGTCCACGTGTAAACGCCATCCATTCCCTCAGGCGCGTTGAGCAGGGCCGCGTTGAGGCCGTGCGGGGTGTTGCTCTCGATGGTTGTCACCTCATCATGCCCCACAATGTGCAGCCGGGTACCCTTGACCGTGGTCGTGGCGCTGACGCTGGCCAGGTGCTCCAAGTGCGCGGTCACGGTCCACGTGTCCGCGGTGAGCGGGAAGGAGAAGGGGTGGCCCGCACCCGTGACCGTGTGGCCCTGCGTGTCACTCGCCTCCCACAGGATCGCCGCGTTGCCCAAAGCGTCCGGTACCCACGTGCGTGCGGGCTCCGTGCCTTCGTCGAGGTAACCCATGATGGTCGCGTTCACCGTGACCGCCTGGCCCGCGGCCGCGTATCCGAGCACGTTGTCCGCCTCGATTTGCATTTCGAGCCGGTAGGCCTGGACGCTCTTGTTCGGAGATTCCTCCCCGTTGTACGTGGCTTGGATCGTCAGCGTGCCGGCATTCCCGGGCTTGAACTTGGTCGTGGCTGCGTCCTCGGGATCGAACCAGGCCATGCTGTCCAGGCAGTCCCATCCGAACGTCCCGCCGGCGGGGTATCCCTGTGCGGTGAACTCGACCGGCCGGTTCTCGATATCGTCGTAGAAAGAGCCGACGACCGCGTATTCAGGCGTGTGCGTGATGCGGCAATTGCCCACGTGGATCGACGCGCTGACCGTGGCGGTCTTGCCGGCGCGGGTGTACGTGGCGATGATTGTGCCCTCGCCTCTTTCCGTGTTGGTCGTGAAGGTCGTGTCGTGGGTGTCTTGCGAGGACACGGGATTGAAGCCGCCCAGGTTGGAGGGCTGGACTTGCCACGAGATCGTGCCCTTGTCTCCATCAACCTGCTCGTTGACCGCCGGCCCATCTTCGATTGCGGACAGGCTGAACGACTCACCGGTCGGCAGGAGATATTCGGGAAGTCCATCGATGCGCTTCAGTCCAAACGCGCGAAAGACCGCGTGGTCCAACATCGAACCGTCCCCGTCCTCGCGCTTGGCGTCGAGCCACTTCTGGACAAAAGGACTCGTCACCCCGGGCTTGGGCCATCGGAATCTGAGGCTGGCGTGGGTGCCGTCGATGCTCGTGCCCTGCGTGTATTTGAAAGACACCGTGGTGGTTGCGCCAGGGCCAGAGAGGACTTGGCCATCGACAGCCGCTGCGCCCCCTGGCACACTCCACTCGAACTCCCCCTCACTGGGCGACACGCCGTCGACCGTTGCAGTGAGCGTGACGGCCTCGCCGACCGCGACCCACTCAGGCGTGTCGTGGTCCTCAATGCGAAGCTTGATCACGACCAGCTCCGACTTGCCATCCGGGAGTACCGGCACGATCGGCGGTTTGACCACAACCCGCGGCGACAGGGGGATGATCTCGATCTCGTGCCGGCCCACGTCAATGTCCCGGCATCGCGCGCTGGCGTTGTACCAGCACTGCCAGGTCACGCCTTGGCTGAACCCGGGGTCGCTGAGGTCGGAGGCCGTAAGCGTCCAGCCGCCGATTTTCACCCGCACGCCTTCGAGCAGACCCTCCTTTGTGAACGCGCTCGTGACGAACCCCAGGAAGAAAGTGTCCTCGAATTGGCGGATTTCCTTCCCGTAGCCATAATACCGCTGAATCCAGAACTGGATGCCGGCGTCCACGTTCGCCGCGTCCGACACCAACGCACCGTTGGCCTCACGCCTGGAAGAGGCAGTCGTGACCGTTCCGGTTGTGTACTCGACGTCGACCTTGAAGTCGTCGACCGTCTGGAGCATGCGAATGCGGAGGGTTTGCGCGGTGTCGGTGTCGCCATCGATCTCGTAGTAGGACGGGTCGTGGCTGAAGGACCAGACGTACGCGCCCCCGGCGGGCGCGCCGTTAGCCGTGAACTCGATCCATTCGTTGGTGTTGGCCCCGGTCGTCTCGTCCGCTCCCTCGATCTCCACCCCGACTATGTGCACGGGCTGGGACACGGCCGCGGTTGCCGTGGCGAACTTGTCCTCGTACGGAGCGACCCGGGCCTGGACGCTGTACGTCTTGCCGCGCAGGGCTTTGTCCGCTGTGCCCCCGGAGTCGGACATGACCTTCCACTCGACCATCATGAAGCCGGAGATGGACTTCTGTTCCTCGCCGAACTTGGCATAGACCTCCGCGCTGACGGTGTACGTCTGCGTGTCGCCGACGGCCTGGTACTGTTCGAGGTTTTCGAAAAGCAGCAGAGGCTCATAGATGGTGGCGTCGAGTTGGCCGACGAAGTCGATCGGGCCGCCGGCGCCCGCGGCGTTGAGGGAGCGGAGTTGGCCGCTGACGATGATCGTGCCCCTTTTGTCGCCGGAGTCGGGGGAGAGCCAGATGACGTAGGTCTGCCCATCCGTCTTGCCGGCGAAGGAACCTTCCTCGCAGTTCCACCGCAGTGTGGCCTCGACGATGGCGTACTTCGCGGCCGCGGCCGCGTCGAGTTGCACGAGTATGGCGTACATGCCGCCGTTTGCCAGCACGTCGGCTTGGGCCGTGCCGGAGCGATTGACGCCGATCTGGATGGTATGGAAGCCGTCTGGGGCGACGGTTGCTTCCTCGCCGTATGCGCTAGTAGCTAGGCATAGGGCCAAGCTGAGGAGTATGCAGGGGCTGGGGACACGAAGTCGCCTGCCTGCCGCGCCGCGCGCGGCGCAGGCAGGGACGCTTCGCGTCCTTTGGTCATGTCCCTGCCGGCCCGCCTGCCGGAGTTCCGGGGCTTCGGACGTGATGCGGTCCGCGGGCCCCTCTCTCAGGGCGGCGGCCTGGAGCGGCCGAACGGCTTCCGCTGAAGCTACCCCCCCTTCGGTTCCCCCCCTTGAAGGGGGGGATTGCGGCTTCCCTGCCTGCGCCGCGCACGGCGCGGCAGGCAGGCGCATCGCGTCCACGGCGGGGCGCCTGTTCCTTCATCGCCTCGCCGAGGTAGAGGCAGGCCTCGTCGAACCTCCCCGCGCGCATGGCCTCCAAGCCAAGCTGCAAGGCCGGCTTCGCGGCGAGCG
>JAJRTI010000961.1 GCA_024278415.1 Planctomycetota bacterium
ACGGTAAAGACGGACCGCGAAGGCCTTCCGCGCGCGCGTTGTGCGCGCCGATCACGGCGTCTGCCCTGGCCCGGCAAACGCGCCCAGCGACTTCGTCAGATCCTCCGCAATCTTGTCGATCAGCACGTTGTCCTCGCCCGCGAGCACCTCCTTTTCTTGAAAGTGCGTCCCCAGGCCGAGCCAGCTCCACTGGCCCCGGACTTGCGACTTCTGCACCTTGACGCGCACGACGCAATGGTCCTTGCGCGGCTCGACAATGACCGTGCCCACGAGCACGTAGCTGTCCTTCGGCAGCTTGCCGACGTACAGACGCGACTTGCCGGTCGTCAGCAACCCCTGGCTGGGCCGGCAAGTCGCGAACTCGTCGAAGTACTTCGACAGAACCTGCTGTGTGGCGTTGAACGCGGCCCTCGGATCGCTCTGGGCCACCGGAATGTTATGGAAGCGCGCATACTTCGACGCGCATCCAGGAGCGGCCAACAGGGCCGCGGCCAGCAAGACGAATCGGCGCATGGGAGAGTTTTTGGACATGGGTCTTTCGGTATCCGTGCGAGGGGCGTTACGCACCGGGCGGCCGCTTCAGTTCGGCGCGGATCTGGTCGAGAATCTTCTTCTCAAGAGCGCGGTCGTAGCCTGCTGGCCGCCACACTTCATAGACTTTCTCCCCGGCAGACGTGGTGTAGGGCCTGTACGTTTCTCGGAACACAGTCACGGCCACGTCGGCTACGCCGTTGTCATGGGTCACAGAGACCTCGACGCGTGACCGCTCCCACTTGAAGGAGATGAGGCCGCGGATGCGGCTTTCACTCTTGTTCGCCTCGTCCAAGCGCATCATGGAACTCACCACGTCGGTGCACACATCCCACACGTGGTCGTAGTTACTCAGCGCCTGGTCATCGATCGTTCGGCAACCGGCAAGCGCCAGCACGGCGAGGCAAGGGATCAAGGTTCGCACGGGGGTCTCCTTCGCGGGAATGGGCTCGCCGCGGTTTGCCCGACGTGGGCTCCCAACGTCGGACGCCGCGGCCCCAACGTTATAGCCCCGGATGGATCGAAAATCAATCTAGAGGAACGGGTTGCTCTTCTTCTCTTGCCCGATGGTCGTGCTAGGGCCGTGGCCGGTATACACCACCGTCTCGTCGGGCAGCACCAGCAGCTTCTCGCAAATGGACCGCACGAGCAGGCGCGTGTCACCGCCGGGGAAATCGCCCCGGCCGATGCTACCGGCGAAGAGCGCGTCCCCTGCAAAGAGTACAGGCCCGTTGTCGCCCGGCGGCGACTCGCAGAACAGGCACATGCCGCCAGGCGTGTGGCCAGGCACGTGGATCACGCGGAATTCGCACGCGCCGACCGCGACGGTGTCGCCCTCTTGCACAATCGTGTCCGCCGCGGGCGAGCGGTACTCGACGCCCATCATGACCGAGAGGTTCTTCATGGGATCGAGGAGCGCGTCCGCATCGGCCGCGTGGATGGTGAGCGCCGCGTCCGGGTAGCGCTCCTTGAGCGCGGCGTTGGCCTCGATGTGGTCGAAGTGCGCGTGCGTATCGACGATCAACTCTGGCCGAAGGCCCTGCTCCTCGACGCAACGGGCGATCGACTCCGCCTCGCCCCCAGGGTCGACGATCATCGCGGCCGGCTGTTCGCCATCGGAAACAACGAAGCAGTTGGTCTGGAGCGCGTTGACGACAAGAGATCGGATCTGCATGAGAGGGTCGTGTAATGGAGGAATGGGGGAATTGCCGGCACGCATCCGCGCTTGCCGGCGATGCGACAAACGAACCATGCTACCACGCGGCAAGGCAGGAGTAAACGCCGGCGCACCCGGCGACTACGGAGCCCGGAACGCCCGGCCCATCTGCACCACCCGCTCCGCGTACTCATACCATCCCCGCGCCGCGTAGTCGTCCGTGTGGAGATAGCACTGGATGCGCACCTCGCCGCTCCCGTCGGTGAAGGTGAAAAGCCGGCTCATGGGGATGCAGTGGTCGGGCTTGCCGTGGTGGCGCGTGAGCCCGGCGCAGTTCACGAACGTCGCTCCCCACCGCGGCTCGACGTGGCCTCGGCCGCCGTGGGTGTCGTCGGGGTCGGTGTGCGTGTGGCCGCCGAGCCAGAAGTCGATCGCGCCGGGGTGCTCGGCCAGGTAGCCCTCGAACGCCTGCGCGTCCGGCTTGCCGTCCACGAAGTAGAGATACGACGCTCCCTCCGGCGCGCCCGCGGGGAAGTGGCCGTGATACTCGCTCTGCCACTGGCCCTGCGCATCCTTAATGAAGCCCTCGTACGGTCCGGACGCGACCGTGGTCTCCTTGAGCATGTGATGGTGGCAGCAGATGATCGCACAGTCCGGGTTCTCCTCGACCTTGCGCCGCCACCACTCCCACGTCTCGCCCGACACCGCGCCCGCGGGGTAGCCGCCCTTCTCCGCGCGGCCGACGGGCGGGCCGCCATCGTTGCGGTCCGCCATCATGAGGAACAGCAGGTTGCCCACGCGGAACGCGTAGTGCTCCCACGTGCCCTCAACCGCGTACGGCCGCTTGCTCGGATCCACGCCCGAGACCGTCGTGTTCTCGCCCGTGGGGTCCACGTAGCGCCGGAAGAACCACTGGCAGGCCTCCCCTGGCCCGCTGGAGTCGTGGTTGCCGATGACGCTGTAGAGATCTTCCCGGCGATGCGTCTTGAACGAATGGATCTGCCGCAGCAGTTCGTCCGCATCCCGGTGCGTGGGCGGCTCTTGGCATCCACAGAAATCGCCGAGGTGGATCGCCACGTCCCACTCGAACTCATTCTCGGAGTGGCGGATCGCGTCGGCCAGGCTCTCCCGGCCGCCGCGCTTGTCCGTGTGCACGTGAGAACAGCCGGAGACCCAAACGCGGAATTCGTTGGACATGTGTGGCTCCTTGATCAAGGCGTTGATTATGGCCGCGAGCGCACCTACCGATCCAACTCGTCCAACTGGTCGATCAGATCGTCCAGGTCGTCCCGCTCCTCCTCCGCGGGCTTCGCGGCCTCTTTCGCCAACGCCGCCCTGCGCTCGAAGAACGCGTCCACGTCGATACCCTCGCTTGCAATCTCCGCTCCCGGTTCGCCGGCAATGCCCGGGTCCTTGAGGTAGTGCGGGAACATGATCGCGGCCTTCGGGCACACGCGCGCGCACGCGGGGCAGCCGGGCTTGCAGTTGTCGGGCTGCGTGGCCAGCACGCGGCCGTCCTCGATGGAATAGACTCCGAACATGCAGAACTCGTGGCACTGCTTGCAGTCCACGCAGCGCTCGTAGTCGAGCACCGGGTACCACCGGGCTGGTGCGTCTGGGTCGATCTCTACCAAGCCGGGCTCGGCCGTCTCGAATGCGGCTGGGGCCGCGTCCCGCATCCCAGCCACGAGCGCGTCGGGCGTCTCGAACGTGCGCATGTCGAAGCAGACGATCTCGCGCGGCTCGCCCAGTCCGTGCGCGCGGAGCGTCCAGAGGGCGGGCCGGGGCGCGAGCCAAGCCGCGACGATGAGCGCCGCGGAGGTGTCCGATAGCCGGCGCACCGCCTCGTGCTCGCACCACAGGTCGTAGAGATGCGGCGCGAGAATCACGCAGCCGCCCGCGGCCGCGAGTTGCCTCGCGGCTTCGTCCTCGAAACGCCGGCACGCGGCCGGGTCGAGGCCCAGCGGCCGGGCAGGGTCCGGCCGCTCCGCGGGGAACATGGACCCGGCCACCTCGGCCGGTGCGCGACAGATGACGACGAGAGCCTGGTCACTGTCCACTCTTTGCTTGGCCTTCCGCAAGTCGTGAAACGTTATGTCAAGGGGGCGCAGCAGCTTGCCGTCAGCAGGCATGGATACCTCAAGCTGGAATGTCCGAGAATCTGAGTCGAGACCCAATCCGAGCGTAGCAGTTTATCAACCTGCTGCGGAAATGCACGCTCAGATTCAGGGACCTTCTCCGTGTGGTCCCCGCCTACCAACGCATGTCCGCGTAGGGATCGTCGCGGGGCACGCGTTTGTCGGTGTAGAAGGTTGTCTCAGCCGTATCTGGGGCCTTCGGGCGGAGCCACGAGGGCCAATTGGAGCCGGTCCGAACACCCAGATTCGCCAAGACGATCGTGTAGACACGCTCCGTGTTGACCTTGCTGAAAACCAGGTCCGGGCGTTTGTCGGGATCGAAGTCTTC
>JAJRTI010000098.1 GCA_024278415.1 Planctomycetota bacterium
AAGGGGGGAGAGAATTCGAGAGATCATCGCCCACCACCCAGGGTAGCGGACTGCGTCCGCAACCCTGGGCTAGAAGACAGAAGCCCGTTGGGCTTCGGGATTGCGCTTCCGTTGGTTGAAGCGTAATCCCGCAAAGGGCGTCATGTCCAAAGCCCGGCGATTGTGGCACTTGGCTGAAATGTTACACGGTCGCCAACGTGCGGAGGGCGCGTTGCCATTCGGCTACGGCGAACTCCTTCATACCGCAATTCCTTCCCGGCGTGCGTTGCGATACAACGGGCAATCGACCTCCTCGTATTCAACCGCGGGCACCGGTTTGGCGCTGATTCGACGGCCGATCTGAAGCGACAATGGATAGATCGCGGCAAGATTGGTCTCCAGGTCCTCTCCGTAATCCACTGGCTCCTCGAGCAACACGAGCAGATCAATGTCGCTGTCTGGCGTGGCATCTCCCCGTGCTTCGGAACCGTATAGGACCAACCCGCGGAGCCGATGACCATGGGCGCGAACGAGGCGCGCCCGGATGTCTTGCAGCAAGCGCTCTTGAGTCATCGGCAAGCCTTTCACAAGTTCCTTCCCCTGGAAGGAAAAAGCCACGCGAGGACTCCTTCCTACCCGCTGCGTCGATTGTCGCGGCGAAGCGTCTCGGAGTCAAGGATCACCGCTTCCCGCTCTCGCAGTCCAGGCAACCCCGCTTGCCAACGCGGCCCTATTCTGCTCTACTGCCAGAATCTGCCCGTCAACCATCAACCATTTCCCATCGACCATCTCCGCCAATGCCAACTGATTCTGACTTACAGGGCGTCGAGGAACTCGCTCGTGCGCGTGACAGCCTGCGCGCGGAAATCGGAAAGGTCATCGTCGGCCAAGAGGAGGTCATCGACCGCTTGCTCGTCGCGCTCTTCTGCCGCGGCCATTGTCTCTTCGTCGGCGTGCCTGGACTGGCGAAGACGCTCCTCGTATCTACCCTCGCCCGCGTGCTCAATCTGAACTTCAATCGCATCCAGTTCACGCCCGACCTCATGCCGGCCGACATCACCGGCACAGACATCCTCGAGCAAGACCAAGCGAGCGGGCAACGGTCCTTCAAGTTCATCAAGGGCCCCATCTTCGCCAACATCCTCCTCGCCGACGAGATCAACCGCACCCCCCCCAAGACGCAAGCCGCTTTGCTCCAGGCCATGCAGGAATACAAGGTCTCCGCCGGCGGCACGACGTACCCGCTGGACCTGCCCTTCCTCGTGTTCGCCACGCAGAATCCCATCGAGCAGGAGGGCACGTATCCCTTGCCCGAAGCGCAACTCGACCGATTCATGTGCCAGATCGACGTGGACTACCCCAGCGAAGACGAGGAAGTGAAAATCGTCAAGACGACTACGTCCGGGTATGAGCCGCAGGTCGAACAACACCTGAGCCCGGAGCGCATTGTCTAGTTGCAGGAGCTGGTGCGGCGCATCCCCGTCTCCGACCACGTTGTGCGATACGCGGTGCGGCTCGTGCGCGCGACGCGGCCTCATACCCCGGCCGCGCCGGACTTCGTGAACCAGTGGGTGAGTTGGGGCGCCGGGCCCCGCGGGTGCCAGTATCTCATACTCGGAGCGAAGGCGTCAGCCGTGCTCGACGGCCGGCTCGCGCCCTCCTGCGACGACGTCCGCGCCCTGGTCAAGCCCATTCTCCAGCACCGCGTCATCACCAACTTCCACGCGGAAGCCGAAGGGATCGATTCGCTTCGCATCATCGAACAGGTGATTCAAGCGGTTCCCGCTGATGCGCGAAGTGAAAATTGAAGATTGAGAATTGAAGATTGAAAACTGGCGGACGCGCGTCGCACGCACCTGCACAATTTACAATCTCCAACCCTCAATCTTCAATCTTCAATCCTCCCCCCCAGCATGCCATCCTCTCCTGCCATGCCATCCCTTGAGCCCCGCCGCGCCGCGGTGCTCGATCCGCTGACCGTCGCGAGCATCGAGAACATGGCCGTGCGCGCGCGGTACGTGGTCGAGGGCACCCTCACCGGCCTGCACAAAAGCCCCCACATGGGCTCCAGCGTCGAGTTCGTCGAGCACAAGGAGTATTCGCCAGGGGACGAACTGAAACACATCGACTGGAAAGTGCTGGGCCGGTCGGACAAGCTCTACGTGAAGCAGTTCGAAGACGAAACGAACATGCGCGCGTACATCCTCGTGGATACGTCCGCGTCGATGGGCTACGCGTCGGAGGGGGTGACGAAGCTCCAGTACGCGGTCTCGGCCGCGGCCGCGCTCGCGTACCTCATGCTCCAGCAAACGGACTCGGTGGGGCTCGCGCTGTTCCGCGAACAGGCCCGGCCGTACATCCCGCCGCTCGCGAAGTCGGCGCACCTGCCGGTGATCCTCGACGCTCTGGACGCGGCCAAGCCCGAAGGCCGGGCCGACCTCGCCCGCGTGCTCGACGAACTGTCGGATCGCATCAAACGCCGCGGCCTGGTCATCATCTTCTCCGACCTGCTCGACGACCCGGCGCCCATCCTGCGAGCGCTCAAGCTCTTCCGGCATCGCCGGCACGAGATCATCCTCTTCCAAGTGCTCGACCCGTGGGAGATTGACTTCCCTTTCGAGAAGACCACCCTCTTCGTGTCCATGGAAGACGACCGCCGCGTCGTCTCCGACCCCAAAGCCATCGCCAAGCACTACCGCCTCGAGCTGCGGCAGTTGCTGGAGACGTACCGCGTCGAGTGCCTGGCGAACCAGATCGACTACTTGCTCTTCAACACCGGCGAACCGTTGAACCGGGTGCTGACTCAGTACTTGGCCACTCGTGAGCAAGTGACATGTTCGGCCTATCGATTGCCAACCCCCTCGTCCTGATCGTGGGCGTCGCGGGCGCGGCGATCCCGATCATCATCCACTTGATCCACCGCCACCGCGCGGACGTGCATCGCTTCGCGGCCATCGACCTGGTGCTGCGCACGCAGAAGCGCCTCGCGACGCGGCTCAAGCTCCATCAGCTTCTGCTCCTCCTCCTGCGCATGGCCGCGATCGCGTGCATCGCATTCGGCCTGGCGCGGCCGTTCCTGGCCAAGCGCGCGCCGGCCCAAGGGAGCCGCGTGCCGACGAGCACGGTGATCGTCATCGACGATTCGCTGAGCATGCAACAACGGTCGGGCGCCGGCCCCGCGTTCGACCGGGCCCTGCGGGTCGCCAAGGGCATTGTGGCCGAGATGTCCGTGCGGGACAGCGCGGCGGTCCTCACCACCAGCGAAGGCCGTGCGCCGGCCCGCGGGGAGCTATCGTTCGACAAGCGCGCGTTGCTGGCGCAATTGAGCCGCGTGAAGCCTGGGTTCGGAAGCGTTGGCCCAGAGGCCGCGCTGGCCGCGGCCTGCGCGGCGCTCTCGGAGTCCCGACTCCCGCGCAAGCGTATCGTGCTCCTCCACGACATGGCGCGGTCCGCGTGGCCGGCCGCGGGCCTGGCCGCGCTCAAGGCGCAGATGGTGAAGGCGGGCGCGGTGCTCGAAGTCGTGAACGCGGCGCTGGACGAGGCGCCGGACAACGCGGCCGTGCTCGGCGTGGAGATCAAGCGTTCCGCGGCCCACCGGCGGGACGTGCTGATCGCGGTGCGCGTCCAGCCCGGCCGGGAGCGCACGCGGGTGCGCGTGGTGTTTGGCGACGCGGTGGCCGCGGAGGGCTTTGCGGAGCCGGCCCGCGACGCGGTCGCGAAGCAGTTCCGCGTGTCGGTGCAGCCGGGCTGGCCCAACGTCGGTCGCGTGCGGCTGCCGGACGACGCGCTGGCCGCGGACAACACGCGGTACTTCGACGTCGGCTTCAGCCGCCGCGTGCAGGCGCTGCTGATCGATGGCGAACCGGCGACCGCGGCGTACGGCAGCGAGACGTTCTTCTTGGAGCGCGCGCTGTCGCCGAGCCGGGATGCCGACTCGCTCGTGCAGGCGCGCGTCGCGCCGGCAAGCGCGCTGGCGAGGCTGGATCTGTCGGCATTCGACTGGTTGACCATCTGCAACGTGGGCGACTGGCCGGCCCAAGCCGCGGCCGCGGTCCGGGCGTACGTGGAGCAGGGAGGCCGCGTGTTCGTGACGCTGGGAGAACGTTCGACCGGCGATGCGCTTGAGGCCGCGCTGCGGGGGCTTCTGCCCTGCGGCCTGCGCCCGGCCAAGTCCTTCGAGGCCCGGCCGCTTCGGCTCGACCTCGACGCGCTCGACCACCCCGTCGCCGCGGCCGCGCTCGGGCAGAAGCAGAGCGACGCGGCCGAGGTGCGCTTCACGAGGATCGTTCCGAGCGATGGCCGTGTGGCGCCGGGCACGGAGGTCGTGCTACGCTACAGCAACGGCCTGCCGGCGCTCCTGCTGCGTCGGCAGGGCAAAGGCGCGGTCGCGCTGCTGACCACGAGCGTGGACCGCGACTGGACGAACCTGCCCATCCGCACCGTCTTCGTGCCGCTCATGCAAGAGCTGGTGCGGTACATGACCGACCGATCCGACCGCGGCGACGCGGGCGATACGCTCGTCGGCGAGCCGCGTCGCCTACGCCTTCCTAAGCGCATCGCGCAGGCGACGGTCGTCGGCCCGGACGGCGAGGTCGAGCCGCTCACGCTCACGGACGCGGCCTGGCACAACACGGCCGCCGCGCGGCGAACGCCGTTGCCCGGCGTTTACACCGTGAAGGCGGCCGCGCCGGGCGACGCGCTTGCCGACGCGGAGACGGTCGCCACGTTCGTGGTGAACGTGGACCCCAAGGAGAGCGATTTGGCGCGGCTGAAGCCGAAGGCACTCGAACAGGCGCTGGGCATGGGCATGGTCGCGTTCGCATCCGTTGGCGACGATGGCTCGCCCGCGCCGGCGCACCGCGCGGAGGTGAGCTTCGCATTCCTGCTTGCGGCGTTGGCCGTGCTCATGGTGGAGGCGCTCGTTGCGATACGTGAGTAGCATTTTGATTGGTGTCGTGCTTGCCGCGCTGCCGCGCGTCGCGGAGGGCATTGGCAAGGACTCGTATGTCGTCCTGGCGCAATTGAAGTACAAGGGCAACTGGGATGCGCGGCTGGATCCCGGGCGCCGGCTCATGTGGGAGATGGTGAAGCGCACAAGCGTGGAGGGCAAGTTTCAGACGAAGACGGTCGAGGCTGGTTCGCCGGACCTGTTCCACTACCCCTTGCTCTACGTGTGCGGCGACGCGGAGTTCCCGGCGTGGAGCGACGCGGACCGCAAGCGGCTGCGCAAGTATCTGGAGTTCGGCGGCCTCCTCGTCGCGGACGACTGCGTCGGCGTCGAGGGCTCGGGCTTCGACAAGAGCTTTCGCCGCGAGATGAAGGCCATCTTCCCTAAGCGCGAGCTGAAGAAGCTGCCCAAGGAGCACTCCGTCTTCCGCTCGTACTACCTCATCCACAACGTCGTCGGCCGGCTGGCGAACAAGCCGTACCTCGAAGGCATCGACGTGGGCGACCGCTCCGTGGTGATCTATTCGCGCAACGACTTGGCCGGCGCGTGGGCGTACGACGCGTTTGGCAACTGGGAGTTCGAAGTGTTCCCCGGCGGCGGCACGCAGCGCGAGTGGGCGATCCGCCTCGGCGTGAACATCGTCATGTACGCGCTCACTGTCAACTACAAGAAGGACCAAGTACACGTGCCGTTCATCCTCCGGCGCTGGCGCCAAGGACGGCAGTGACAGAGATGGATGATGGCGTCTGCGTCCGCCGCACGGCGGATTAATGCCCCCCATCATCCATGAACCCTTTCCCCACCATGGACATTTTCACACTTGGCACTGGCGGCATGATGCCCATGCCCGAGCGGTTTCTCTCGTCGTTCGTCGTGCGTCGGGACAACGACCCGGGCCTGCTCATGTTCGACTGCGGCGAGGGCACGCAGATTCAACTCAAGCGGCTCGGCTTGGGCTGGGGCGGCCTCGACCGCATCTTCATCTCGCACACGCACGCGGACCACGTGACCGGCCTGCCGGGCCTCATGATGCTCATCAGCCAGAACGACCGCACCGCGCCGCTGGACATCTACGGCCCGCCGCGCATTCGCGACTACGTGGATAGCATCGCCGTGCTGGAGCCGGTCATCACGTGCGACGTGCGCGTGCACGAGATCGACGCGGGAGGCGTTGTGCTGGAAGGCGACGAGTACGACGTCGAATGCCGATGGCTCGAGCACACGCGGCCGTGTGTGGGCTATCGGCTGGAAGAGCATCCGCGGCCGGGCCGGTTCGATCCGGCCAAGGCCGAGGAGTTGGGCGTGCCCAATGGCCCCATCCGCGCGCGGCTCGTGCAGGGCGAGTCGGTCGAACTGCCGAACGGCCAGACCGTGGAGTCCGACGCGGTGGTGGGGCCACCGCGGCCGGGATTGGCGGTCGCGTACATCACCGACACGCGGCCCTGCGCCGCGGCCGTGGAGCTGGCGCGGGACGCGGACTTGCTGATCTGCGAGGCCATGTACGCTGACGAGCACGCGGACGAGGCCAAGGCCAAGATGCACATGACCGCGCGGGAGGCCGCGGAGCTGGCCGCCGAAGCCGGAGCGAAGCGCCTGGCGCTGACGCACATCAGCCCGCGCTACCTCGGCGGTTCGTGGCGCACGCTACGGGACGAGGCCCAGTCCGTCTTTCCCGACGCGCGGCTGCTAGAGGACCTCCAGACCATCGACCTGCCTCTGCCATGAGAGTCCGAATCGACAGCTTGCTCGACGGCGCGGCCCGCGCGGCCGGCGCGGTCGTGATTGTCGACGTGTTTCGCGCGTTCACCACCGCGTGCCTCGCGTTCCGGCAGGGTGCGGAGCGAATCGTGCTCTTCGAGGAGATCGACGACGCGCGCGCGTTCGCGCGGGCGCACCCGGGGTGCGTGCTCATGGGCGAGGTGCATGGAGTGAAGCCACGCGACTTCGACTTCGGGAACTCCCCGGCCGAGGTCGCCGGCGTGGACTTCGCCGGCAAGACGCTCGTGCAGTCCACGCGCGCTGGCACGACCGGCGTCGCGCACGCCCAGGGGGCGGACGAGATCCTCGTGGCAAGTTTTCAGAACGCGCCGGCAACCGCGGACTACCTGCTGGCGCGGAATCCTGACACGGT
>JAJRTI010000962.1 GCA_024278415.1 Planctomycetota bacterium
ATAGGTAGCCCATCATGAATGCACTCGCACGGCTCGCCGTTGATTCCGCCATGGCAGCGAGCGCTTCCTACGCGGACGTGCGCATCGTGCGCAAGCGCGCGCAGCGCGTGGGCGCGGAGGACATGCGCGTCACTGGCGTGTAGGACTCGGAGTCCTTTGGGGTTGGCGTGCGCGTCCTCGCCAATGGAGCGTGGGGATTCGCCGCGGCGGGCACGGTCGACCGGGACGAAGTGCAGCGTGTCGCGAAACTTGCCGTGGAGGTGGCGAGGGCGGCCTCGACCGCGCTCGATCGGCCGGTGGAACTCGTGCCGGAGCCGCCGCGGGAGGGGCGCTTCGACGGGCCCTGCAAGGTCGATCCGTTCGCGGTGCCCATCGGCGACAAGACGGGGCTGCTCCTGGCCATTCACGAGAAGCTGCTGGCGCCCGCACTGGTCACCAAGGCGCGCGGCAATATCTTCTGCGAGTGCGTGGACCGCGTCTTTGCCAGCAACGAGGGGCATGCGCTCGAGTCCAAGGTGTTCACGACCTGGGTGTGGTACCGCGCGACTGCGGTCGACGCGCATGACGCGCGGTCGCGAAGCTACGAGCCGCCTGCGCGCACGGCGGGATACGAAAACGTGGACGCGGCCGACCTCCTGGCCAATGCCGAGCGCGTGGCCGACCAAGCGGTGGGCCACCTGAAGGCGAAGGAGTGCGCGCCGGGGGTGAAGGACTTGGTGCTCGACCCGCTGCACCTCGCGCTCACCCTGCACGAGTCCATCGGCCACGCCACGGAACTCGACCGCGCGCTGGGCTTCGAGGAGTCGCTGGCCGGCAGTTCGTTCGCCACGCCCGACCAACTCGGCAAGCTCCGCTATGGCGCGCCCCTTGTGAACGTGATCGCGGACAACACGCTGCCCGGCGGCCTGGCGACGCTGGGCTTCGACGACGAAGGCGTGGCCGGGCAGAAGTGGCATCTGATCCGGGACGGCATCTTTGTGGGCTACGGCACGAGCCGGGAAGTCGCGGCCCACGTCGGGCTTGACCGAAGCGTGGGCTCGTGCCGGGCCGACGCCTATTCGAGCATCCCCATTGTGCGGCAGAACAACTTCTACCTCGAACCGGGGAAAGCGCCGCTGTCGCCCGAGGAACTGATCGCCGACACGGACGACGGCATCTACATCGAAGGGCACGGCTCGTTCAGCATCGACCAGAAGCGGCTCAACTTCCAGTTCGGCGGGGACGCGTTTTGGGAGATCAAGAGCGGCAGGCTCGGCCCGATGCTCAAGAATGTGACCTACCACGCGATCACGCCTGAGTTCTGGGGTTCGTGTGATGCGATCTGCGACGAGCGCTACTTCCGGCTCGAAGGGATCACCAACTGCGGCAAGGGCGATCCCTGCCAGATTGCGCGCATGAGCCACGGCGCCGCGCCGGCCCGCTTTCGACGCGTCAACATCGGCGCCGCGACCGCGTAGTCCACGCGGCAAGATGCGCCGCCTCATTTCGTTTCGCTCAGAACGACAGGATTCAGACATGAGAAGCAGCATCAGCGCCCGATGCCTCGAAGCAGCACGGAGACTCGTGTCGCTTTCATCGGCCGACGACGCGCTGGCGTACGCGAGCGCAGGCGAGTTCGGCTTCACGCGCTTCTCCAACAACGCGATCACGCAGAGCGGAGTGCGCGCAAGCCGCCACGCGTCCGCGTCGGTGGCCTTCGGCTCCAAACACGGGGTGTCGTTTGGCACTGAGCGCGCGCAGGACGCTCTTGGGGCAATTGCGCGGCGCGCGGAAGAGGCCGCGAACGCATCCGAGCCGGACCCCGAATACCTGCCCCCCGTCGAGCCGCCGCAGGCGTACCTCGACGTGCCTTCGTACCATGACTCGACTGCCGCGTTCGGCCCGGCGGAGCGCGCCAAGGCGGTGGCCGACGTGATCGCGGTCGCGAAGGCGGCCGGCCTGTCGGCCGCGGGCTCGATCCACAACTCCGCCGTGCACAGCGCGATGGCCAACTCCAAGGGCCTCGCCGACGCGTCCAGGAGTACGCACGCGCACATGGCCGTCACCATGGTTGGCGATGGCTTTTCGGGCTGGGCCGATTGGGCCTCCAACGACGTGGCGGATCTGGATGGCCGCGGCGTGGCCGAACGTGCGCGGGACTATGCGTTGGGCTCGAAGGACGCGGTGGATCTCGATCCTGGGCGCTACACCGTGCTCCTGCTGCCCTCGGCGGTGGCCTCCCTCCTGGGGCCGATGGTTGGGCGGCTCGATGCGCGCGCGGCCGACGAAGGCCGGTCCGCTCTCGCCGGCCTCGAAGGCGCCCAGATCGCCGCCCCCTCCTTCACGCTCCGCAGCGATCCGGCCTGCGCGGACGCTCCTGGCCCCCGCCGATACGACGATGGCGCGGCGACGCGGCCCGTCACGTACATCGAGAACGGCATGTTGCGCACGCTAACGTACTCACGCTACTGGGCGAAAGCCAAAGGCCGAGAGCCAGTTTACGCTCCGGCCAACGTTGTCGTGGACGGCACGGACCAGTCCGTCGACGACCTCATCGCCGGCATCGACAGGGGGCTCCTCATCACGCGGTTCTGGTACATTCGCGACGTCGATCCCATGCGCCTTCTGCTCACCGGTATGACCCGCGACGGCATGTTCCTCATTGAGGGCGGCCAGGTCGTGGCCGGGGCCAAGCACTTCCGCTGGAACAATTCGCCCCTCGATCTGTTGAAGCGCATCCGCGCGACAGGCAAGCCGCAGCGCCAGGGCGGCTGGCTCATCCCGCCTATGGTCTTCGACGACTTCTACATGACGTCCAAGACGCGGTTCTGAGCAACGGGTTAGTGCCTTAGCGTCAATCTCGCGACAACATGTTGTCGATGTTCTGTCACTCTCCTACTCTTCGTCTTACTCTTTGTCCTACTCCTCCGCCGTGTCATGCGGTTTATGAGTAAGACTAAGAGTAAGACTAAGAGTAAGAACTGCGGCGCAGCCGCCACTTTCTCGCAGCGCAGTCTGCGAGAAAGCGTAGTGCCTTCGCCGTCAGGAACGGTCACGAAGAATAAGAAGTTGCGCAGCGTGCGTGCACTCTTGGCAGCGTAGTGCTTATTCCGTATTGCGTATTCCGTATTCGGAGCGCGATCCGAGATACGCAATACGCAATACGCAACAGCGAACCTGCCCCCCCACACGCCGCGTCTTACCCCTGATCCATGGCGGTCAGAAGCCTTGGGTTGCGGGCGGAGCCCGCGTTAGCCTGGCTCCTCGACGCAGACCACGCGGAAGCCAAAGGTGCTCGGGGGGAACTTGCGCTCCGCGGCGTCTCGATTGGCGCTGCGGCACACGCTTGCGCCGGTCAGCCATGCTCCCCCGCGCAGCACGGGCACTCCGTCGCTGGGCCCTCTGGGGTCGACGACCGTTGCGTCCGTGTACCGGCGCAATCCGTCGAGGCACCACTCGAAGACATTGCCGTGCATGTCGTGGAGTCCCCAGGCATTGGGCGCCTTCTCGCCCACGGGCTGCGTCTTGTTCTCCGCATTGGCGCGGTACCAAGCGTACTCGCGCAACCTCACCTCTTCGTCGCCGAAGCACCACATGCTCGTGCTTCCCGCGCGGCACGCGTACTCCCACTCCGCCTCTGTTGGCAACCGGTACTCGCGGCCTTCCTGATTGCTGAGCCGACGGCAGAACTCCGTCGCGTCGTCATAGGTCACGCTGTCCATGGGGATCCCGATGCCGTAGAACGCGCTCTTGCCCTGCAAGCTATCTTCGCCCATGATCTCCATGTAGTCGCTTCGGGTGACTGGGCACTTGCCCATGTAAAACGTGTGGGGCATCTCGACCCAGTGCTGCGGGCGTTCCAGATGCGACGCGTCCCGGTGTTGAGGGGGGCTGCCCATGAGAAACTCCCCGGGCGGGATGAGAACGAACTCCATCCCCGATGCGTTCGCCATCGTTATTGGCGGGCCGTCGCCTTCCGCCGCGGGTTCCTCCGCACGCTCTTGGCCAGACTCCTCCTCCGGTATGGCGTCGCTGCTGACGGTAAGGGCCTCCTCCACGCCAGGAGCTTCCTTCAAGTACCGGACCGACACGCGGTAGAGGCCCATGCGTTCCGTGCAGACCTTGATGACCTTGGCCGGCAAGACGGCCGGCTTCTCCTCCCGGGGCATGAACACGTTGAGCAGGATTTTCGCCCCCTCTTTGGGCGGATCTTCCGTCCGAAACGCGAGCCCGCCCCCACTGATATCGGTGATCTCCCGGCGGGCGGTCCAAGGCAGGATCGTGTTGAGCTTCAGCGCGTATCGCAGCCGCCACTTGTCCCAGGCGACCCACGACTTGGGGAGCAGGTAGCGGGTGTGCTGCCGACGCTCTTGCATGCTTTCCCGCCTCCAAGACAGGACGAAAATGCGGCCACAAACGTGGTGTTAAGTATTGCGGCCCACAGGCCCACTGTCAAGACTTCCGGCCACCTGCCCTTGCCCTACCCCGGCTCCGAGTCGTAACGATTCAGAAACGCCATCGTTCTCTCGCTGACGAACTCGAATGCCTTTTGGATGTTCTCCGCGCCTTCCGATAGCCCGTCCGGGGTGAAGCCGGCCGTGAAGTTGCCCTCGATGTCGAGCACGACGTTGTTCTGCGGCAACTCGAACGCCTCCACCTTCACGTTGAACGTGTTGTCCTCCTCAGGCGTGGCGAGGAAGCTGAAGCTCATGGTGAACGCGGACGGGGGCCGGCCGAACGCGTCCAAGTCGTCCTCGTCGAAGTGGCAGATCTTCCCCGCGAGGAACTCCACCCCGTTGTCCCAGAGACTCGGCTGCGCAACCGCCCGCAGCTTGACTTGTTGGAGGGGGAAGCGCTCAATCTGGAACACCCGCGCCGCGCTCGCCATGGTGACCTCGAACCGGCCCTTGAAGTCGTCGAGGCTGATCCCCGAGTTCTGCTCCACCAGGCGGAAGCGGTCGGGCAGGAGCTGAAGCCGCGACGAACCGCCCGATCCGTACACCGTGAACATCTCGCTGTTGCCGTAGTTGAACGCGAGGCTCTGATACCCGCCGTACATCTTGCGGGACATGTCGAAGAACAGCATCTGCACTTGGTGCCGCTCGTAGCGCACCGGCAGGTGCACGAGGTCGGCCTGTAGCAGCGAGATGGCGATGTTGGGGTGCATGCACGAGGCTCCTTGAGTAGTCGGCGCCCCTCGCGGGCGGCGGTCTGCCATTATCCCTTCGCCGGCAGGAGTGTCAAGCGCACCGCGGGCGCGGCCGCATGGAGTGCGCCGGCTCGGCGGCGCTTTCTTCCGCACGACCGGGGTCACGCAGATCCCAGAGGACCTCGGAATGCGGCCTCGCACAGATCGTGAGCGCCTCCGGTCAGTCCTGCGGGTCGCCGAGCCTTCGCACGGTCACGTCGTCCACGTACGCCTCGCCCACGCCGCAAAGCGCCACGCGTGCGGCGATGAAGCGGATGGCCGGCGAGCGCAGGGGCACGACCAAGCGCACGCGCCGCCACCCGTCGGTCGCGTCCACCTGCGTCGCCTCCAGGGCCTGCGCGCCGTACCCGGGAATGCGCTTGCCTTCCGCTGTGTAGGCGAACAACGCAATCGTGATGCCCCGCTGCGTCTGTTCGAGTTCCTTCGGCACGCGCACCCACGCCGCGATTTCCCAGACGTCCTTGGGTTTGGCCGGGATCTTCTCGGACACGACGTTCGAGGTGACCCAATCCGTTGGCCGGCCTTGATAGATGTTCGGCGACGAGGAATAGAGCCGCAGAGCACGCGTGCCGTTGCGGCCCGCGCCGGCGATTAGCGCGGCCTTGCCCGCTGGCGTGTGGCCGAGCTTTGCTCCGCCCCAGCCCGCGTCGGACTCGAATCCGCCGTTGGCGAGGCGATTCTCGCCCCACGCGCCGGAGCGGATGAGGCGCAGTTGCTCCTGCTGCTGGGGGATGATGTAAAAGTCGGTCACGCGCAGGCCGGCGTCGAGCATCTCTCGCGTCCACGTCTTGCTCCACACCGCGTGCTGCGCGGTGCGGATGCGCGTGAGCCCGGCCCCCGCAAGGTCGCAAGCCCGCGAGTCGTCCCCCCGCGCGGCGCGGGCCTGCGCGAGCGTCTTCTTGGCTTCGCGGACCGCGTCGAGGCCCTCGCCCAGCTCCTTGAACACCGGCTCCACTTTGTCGATACGCGCCTGAAGCTCCTCCATGCGGAACTCGGTCATGTCGCGGAGCGCCTGCTGGTGCTTGGCGCGTAGGCGCTGCGCGAGTGCGTCGTCCTCGGTCACGAGCAGCCACGACGTGAGTGCGAAGGAGCACTTGGGCTCGGCCAACCTGCGGAAGCGGCTGCCAATCTGGTAGACGTTCCCCGGCGCGGCCACGTCGACGCGCAGGTCCCGCACCTCCGCGGCGTCGGGCTGATAGTGGTAGCCGTCGCCTGTCTTGACGAGGCAGATGAGCCTGCCTCCGGGGAAGTCGATGGGCGTGGCCCACACGGCCGGGTCGCTCGTCTTGAGGCGCTCGCCGGTGCGGCCCTGCGCGATGAGCGGGCCGACGACCTCAAGCTCACAACCGATGCTCGCCGCGCACGCGTAGCGGTCGCGGCCGAGGTGGCGGTCGTCGAAGTAGTAGCACACGAACCACATGAATCCCCGGCAGCCGGCCGAGACTGCGTGCGCGAAGATGAGCCGCATGTGGTCGCCGTCGGGGAAGCGCGAAGGGCGCCACTTGTCCTGGTCCGTGCCGCCGAGGAACTTCATGTTGTACCAGATCTGCGTGTGGCACTGGCCCCACGTCCAGAAGAAGCCGTCGTCTCGTCCGAGCCGGCGCTTGGCCTTGAGCCACTCGCCGTACTCGCGCAAGCCGCCGGGCTTTCCGCCTGCGTGCGCGTCGGATCGGTCTTTGACGAGCGGATACGCGTACGCGCACCACATGTCGGGAATCTTCGCGAACTCGTCGTACATGCCGATCGCGTCGAACATGATCGGCCGGCGCTGCGGGTCGAGGCGGCGCATCTCGCCCCGCACCTTGAGCGCGGCCTCCACGTGCTCCTTCTTGTTCAGGTCGTCGCCGATGTTCCACGCGAGCACCCAGTCCTTGTCCGCGATAGACTCCATCGCGGCTTTCACCTTCGGGCTCCATCCCGGCGCGTGCGGGTAAGGGATGACCATGAGCCCCGCGTCCGCGGCCTTGGGGCCGTCGGTCACCGACGCCTTCCAGCCCATGAACGCGGTGTTGAAGTGCCGGCGCCTGAACTCGACGTAGTCCCTGTTCGGCGTGCCCCAGCAACTGTAGAAGAAGAATGGTTCGCCATCGACGCGCAGACGGTTGTTCGTGAACTCGACGCGCGCCGCGGTGCAGGTTGCGGCGACCGCGAGGGCGCAGGCGAGTGCGTGGGGCGTTCTCATGGTTTCCTCCCTCTTCCGGTAGCCGAGACCGACAGCACATATGTGGAGCGGAACGCCTTTGCGTTCCGACGGACAGCGAAGGCCGTCCGCTCATTGCCGCTCCCAGTTTACCATCTCAGCCACATCCACGCCCACTACCGCAGCCGGCGCGCTTTCGTCGCTTCGATCCGCAGCCACATGCGCTCGGCTTCCCGGTCGTCTTCGCCTTGGATCCGCCACAGCCGCCGCCAGACGAGCAGCCACACGCGCTCTTGCCGGATAGCGCGTCCGCGGGCGCCTTCGTGGCGACCAGCTGCTGCACTTCGACGCCATTGAGCGTTAGTGGCATCTGCTTGGCGAGGTCGGCGCTCAGCCGTTCGATTGCTGCATCACGGCGCTGCTTTGTCAGCATGGTACGGATTTGGTCTTTCACTTCCCCGAGAGGTTTCTGGCGCTCTGACCGCTTTTCCACCGCTTTGAGCACGTCGTAATGCCCGTTCATCGGCACCGGCCCGGCCAGCTTGCTCACAGTGAGGGACTTCACATGCGCCTGCACTTCGGGGGGAAGCCGCTTGAGCCGGTCCGCCGTCATCCAGCCAATCTCGCCGTTCCGAGGAGTCCCCGTCTTCTTCACGAGCGCGTCGAATGTCTCTCCCTTCTTCAGTCGCTTCAGGATGGTCTGTGCCTCGTCCTCAGTCGCGCACCGAATCACGCGCAGGCGCAGACCTGCCGGCTCCACGAACTCGGCCGCGTGCTCCTTGTAGTACGTGGCTACGTCGACGTCTGACACCTTGGCCGAACTTCCGATCTGCTCGTACAGTGCACGCACGAGCAGATGCTCTTCATAGGCCTGCACCTTCATGGCCAGGATCTCCATCAGTCGATCCCGGTAGGCCTGCACCCTCCGGCTCACTTCGGGTTGCTGGTGCAATTTCTTGCGCCGGGCCTCGATGGCGAGACGGCGGATCCTAGCTGCCTGCTTGATTGCGTCAAGCACTTCCACCTTCTTGGGCTTCGCGGTCTTCATCCGGCGAAGCCGAACCTTGACGTCGGCTGCTGCAATAGGATGTTCTCCCACACGAGCCACTACCGGCTTCTCGGCGCTCCGGGGCAGCAAGGCCTTCTCTCCTGCAACACCGGCTGAGGCCGTCAGCACGGCGGCGGACATCAACACGTGATGGAGATCTCTCACGACGCATCCTCCCACCAGTCCCTCATGATGTCCGGCTCTTGTCCGGCGCCTCCTCCGCCTTCAGGCGCGCCCCCGCCTTGCTCCGCGCAACCGTCCTCCAGGCATGGGTCACACGGGCACTCCACACACTGACACCCGCCCGCGCCCTCGCATAGCTCCCCACCGCACTCAGGGCCAGCACCGTAATACAGTACGAGTCGCAGGTGCAGTCAAGCCCGTCGCAATCGCACGCCACCGCGCTGAGGCACGGCCCATCCGGATCCGTCCCCTCAGGGCAGAAATCCTGGCACGTGCAGCCATACCCCAGGCAGCCATCCGTCGCGCACGCCTTCTTCGTGCCGCCGCACTTGAAACTCGAGCCCATTGCTTCGCAGGACGAGCAACTCCCTGTCTGCTGACAGCCTGAGCCCCCACAGGTGCACGCCTTGGTAGCGCAGCTCCCTATGTTGAGACAAACGTTAGATTGTCCCCTGTTGGGACAGTTGTGTCCGGGGCAACTACAGCCAGTAGGGTGGGGCTCGCCGCGGCATGGCGCCCCGGGTACCCCCGGTGGTTGGCACTTGCCACACCCGCAGAGGTAATGGCCGCATTGGTTGCACCACTTCGTGCAAGCGGCTCCTGCCGCGGTCGGCTGCCAGAAGAAAAGAGAAGACAACACCAGACACAAAACTATCATGCCAAACCTGTCTTTTTGCCATAGACACACCATTGCTTACTCCTTTCCATCTTGTTCCTTTTGCAGACGCTTGCGCAGCATCTCCCGCCACACCGAGATCTGCCAAGTCGCGGGCTCGACCCAGGGGCTGTCGGGATATAGTTCACAGAATCGGCTCAAGCACGCAATCACCTGAGGCTCCGCGTTGCGCATGTTCGTAAACTCCTGCGCCGCGACCAGCAAGTGTCGGCCTTGAGCCGCACGCTCGATTTCGGGTTGCCCAAGAGTCGTCCGATCGAGCAACTGCAACTCGGTCTCCCACGTTCGGCTTCCCTTAACCATGTAGTTGCGCGGCTCCCGGTCTACGCACACGAATTTGAGTACATGCCCCCGGTTCACGTCCAACCAGGCGACCGCGCGTGTGCCGGCCTTTGCGCGATCGGCGGGTGTTCCTGGAGCCTCCATCGGCTCGCCGAAGCGAATCCGCATCACTGCTTTGCGGCCTTCGCCCTCTAACCCCGCCACCGCCCCCCCTGCCCTGAAGCCCCAAGTGCCTATCTGCATCTCTTCCGAAGGGCTCTGTATCGGCCAGCGATCACCCACGCCTAGCGGTCTATCTGGCAAGGGGATGGGGATCGCACGCGCCGCGTCCGCGATGCTGCTGTACCACAGAGCCTCGCTCGGCATGGTACACTCACCATTGCTGCGGAGCCAATACCCGCACACCCCCTGCCACTCGACTGCCACCTTCCCGCCGCGCTCGCGCCAGACCTTTGCGGCCTTCGCCATCACATCTCGTTTGCCATCCAACAGGACGCGAGTGAGCCGCCACTTCGACGTCGCGACGATGATCCAGCCCTGCGCGTCCTCCCCAACAACCAACAGGACAATCTCCCCCTGCCGCGTCACATCCATTGTCCTCGCATGTTCCCCAATGGGATCCGACACCGTCTGCTCCGCGTCGGGATGAGAAAACCGCCATGTGTAGGCGTACCTCAGTCTGTCGCCCGACTTGAGCTTCAACCGTAGGAGATACTTCCCGTCACCAGCGCCGGCAGCACTCGCGGCTCCCACGGAAGCGCCCAGCATCACGAGCGCCGCCAGCAGCCCGACAGCCAGTAATCGCGACCGATCCATCTTTCGTACTCCCTTCTCCGTGTCTGCATCGGCCTATGGCCTCCACGGAATGCCTTGTCGGTGAGACCAGGATTCTGCAACGACATGAAGACACGCACCTCACAACTCACTCTGGGCTACCGGCGCCTGCTCGCTCTGGCTTGAAGCCACTCTTTCCGGAACTTCTCGAACATCCATTCCCGGTAGGCGGCTGTCTCCGCCCAGGGGCTGTGGGGGTAGAATTCGGCGAACTTCCTAAGGCTCGCTATACCGGCCTCTTCTTGGCCCGGAGGCATGAGAAACTCCTGCGCCGCTTGGAGCAGAGGGAGGCCCTCTTTGCACTTGGCGAGTTGCGCGGCGTCGAGTCGGACGCGGTTCTGCAACTCGATGTGCCATGCGTCGAAGAACAGCGAACTGCGCCCAGGGGGCTTGGTCTCTTTCCGCGTGCGCAGGCTGTGCCTGGCCTCCACGGCGAAACCTTCTTCTATGGCCCACCACACAATGGTCTCGGCGCCCCGCGGTCCGTCCGCAAGGGACTTGGGAGGGGAAGCCCTGTCCTTCGGCGACGACATGCACCGGATCCGCATGCACCGATATCCCTTCCTGTCTTCGATGGCCTCCGCGGTCGCCCAACAATGCCAGCCGTACGTCGAGTAGTGATGCGAACTCACGCCGCGCCATGCGTCGCCCACGCGCACGGACTCCTTGGGCAACGGAATGAGCAACGGCGCTAGGGCCCTCGCGGCCCGGTAGGACCGGGCTTGCCCTCGCGCGAGTGGCTCAAACTGGCCGCGCTTGTCAATCCAGACGTGGCAGTAGTCGCGAAGCATCACACGCACGTCCCGCGTGTGCAGCAGCGCCAGGTACTGCTTCGTTATGTCTCGCTCGCCGTCGAGGGTCACGCGTTGGGTACCGCTGTGCCAATCGCACATGACGCCGACTCCCTTGGGAGATTCATCGGTGACCACGTAGGTGGCGCCCCCTTCATCCAGCATCTGGACCGATGAAGCTTCTTCCCCTGTCCACCGCTTCACCAGGTCCGGCGCGTTGTTTCGCTGCACGTCCACGCGTATCGAATACACGAGTTTGTCGCCCGGCTTGAGCTTTAGCCGCAGGAGATACTTCCCGTCAGCAGCGCCGGCAGCACTCGCGGCTCCCACGGAAGCGCATAGCATCACGAGTCCCGCCAACAGCCCCGCCGCGGCTGACCGTGGCCGATTCATTCTGCTCCCTCCCTGAAACGTCGTCTCGCGTCTCTGCGCGACGTCGCGTATGGGCATGGCGTGCATCCCAGGTCGCTCGCCGCGTTTCTCCCAGCCGCCACAACCGTCCAACGCCGCACTGGTCACCGTGCCACTCATCATGACCTCCCAACTGCACAAGATTGCTTGCGATTCCACCTGCCGCTGGCGCTGTCTGCGTTCAGAGCAGACCAACGCGCATATTATACCCCCCCCCCGCCTGTTTGTCAAGGGCTTTTATCGGTTTTTTCTTGGAGGGTGTCGGCCCTCGTAGCGCAGAAACGCCAACGTTTCTCCCGCCATGTGCAACGGCGGAATCACAACGAGGTGGAGGCCACAGTGGAGCGGAACGCCTTCGCGTTCCGACGGACGGCGAAGGCCGGGCGCTCTGAGTTAGCGCCCTAGAGCAGCCGTTGGCTGCAACCAAACCAGCAGAGGGGTCCCACGGATGGCAGGGCGCACCCACGGATGCACACCGAAAAGAGCTTCCATCCGTGGGACCGCTTTGCCATCCGTGGGACGATAGACTCCTGCAAGGCCGGTCGCGGCAAGACGTTGCCTCAGACAGCTTCCGGTTCCGGGGACACGAAGTCGGACGCTTCGCGTCCTTGGTTCATGTCCCCGTTGCGAGTCGCATCTCGTCGATCCACACCGTCGCGCCGGTCTTCACCCCGAGGTAAAGCCGGAGCTGGTGCAGCGTGCCGCGCCAGCGAGGCGTGGAAGCCACGGGCACGACGTACGTGTGCCACTCCTCGTCATTGCGCCACTTCACTTGCGCGCTGTTGAGGCCGGACATGACGAGCGTCTCGGTGGACCACTGCACGCGGAACCGCGCGCCTTTGGCCGGCGCGGGGCTCGTCTTCATGCGCAGCACGACGCGCGGGTAATCGGCCGCGGGGATCTTCAGCACCGGGCTCTCGACCATCGGGTTGGGCCGCCGCGCGGTCACGCGCAGCTTGCCGTCGGCCGCGTCGGCCAGAGCCGTGCGCGTATTCGGCTTCCAGCCCTCCGCGCCGCGGTCGAACGTCCAGAACGGCCGGGTTTGCCGCACGTGGATCGGGAAGTCGTACGGCCCTAGGCCCACGTCCTTCGGTGCGATGTGCGGGTGCGGCCCGGGCGCGCAGAAGACGTTGCGCACCGCGTCGAGCATGCCAAAGCCGAACTCGCGGCACGGCTCGATGTAGCTGCCTTCGGTCCACTCGTTGCACGGGCCGAGGATGAGCATGCGCTCGCCTCGCGCGTCGAGCCAGGACTTGGCGTCGCGCAGGATGCGCTCGAACAGCGCGGGCGTGCGGTCGTAGATCACGAACGTCTTCTCGCCGTGCCGCGGCCGCGCGTCCCACCCGGTGTCTGCGACCGGGATGAACGCCATGCCGGCGTCTTCGACACGCTTCTCCACCGCGTCCCAGCCGGGCCGGCTGCGGTCCGCGACAAGCGAGTAGGGATAGCGCTGCGGGTCGGCCGCGAAGCTGCGCGCGTTGGACCACCAGTGGTAGCTCGTCGCGTACGTGTAGCCCTCTTGCTTCTGCACCGCGACGTCGCCGTCTGTGGCGCGCATGGACACGAACGTGATGCCGCCCAGGCCGGCGTCCTTCGCGATATCCTGCGCGAGCTTGTACATTTCCGCCGCGCCCTCTGGGCCGCCCATGTCCCCGCGCACCCGCTGCGGCAACCACATGAACACCGCGGGCTTGCCGTCCATGCGTAGATACTCCGGCGTGCGGAAGTAGTGCTTGATCCAGAAGCGCGTGACCTTCTCCCAGTCCTGCCGCGAGTGCGTGTTGGGCGGATTGTGGTTCGCCCACATAACCGCCCACTTGACGCGGTTGCGGAATTTGGCCTTCTGGAGCGCCGGGACGAAGTGCGTGTGGCCCATGCGCCCAGCGACCCAATACCAGTCGACGAGGAACAAGTTCACGCCGTGCTCGACGTAATACTTGATGAGCCAGTCGACGACCTCCGGGTTATCCTCGTCGTAGTACCCGAGGACCGGCTTCTGGATCGGCGCGAAACGTTCGGCCTGCCGCCACTGGAAATCGGTCTCCCAGGCGGGGTACCAGTACGTGCCAATGAGGTACTTCGAGCGCGCGGGCTGGGGATCCGGGATTCGGCCCATAGCCACCGTCGGGCGCTCCGTGATGTTGATGGCGCACGATGCTTCGGATTGCCCCACGCCGGGGCCATCGAGCCTGAGCCGCGCCGCGCCCTGTAACGCACGGTCGGCCGAAATCGTGTACCACCGCGTCAGCGGCTCGTCGAAGCGAAGCGTTGCGCCGTCCGCGAGGTCGCGGGGTGCGTCGATGACGCGCACGCCCTCTGGGACCTTGAGGCGGACCTTGACGCCGGCGGCCGGCGCACCGCCATGGTTGAGGAGGCGGAGCATGATGCGGCAAGGCTCGCCCACGCGGTTGATCGCGTCCTCCATGCCGAAGTACACGATCTCCACGTCGGCCGGCCCCGACGGCCTTTCGCCAATGCGTATCGACTCGACGACAACCTCGTCGCCCGGCAGGAACGACGGCCTGAACTCCAGTGCCTGCAACGCGCCGCGCCACGTGCGATACGCTCCGGGATCGAAGTTGTACGTGTGCATGCGCCCGTCTCCGCGCACGCGGAACGAGACCGGCGCCCTGGCTCCACCAGTCGTGAACCACGCGATCGCGCCGCGCCGGGCCTTGGCCGCGCGCATGCGCACCGAGACCCACTTGCGCGCGTCGATGCGCGTGTCCAGCGCGGGCGACCGAAGCGCGCCGGGCTTGTCGCCGAGCGTCAAGCGCAGGCCCTCGCCGCGCACAGCCGATATCGCGGCGTCGTCGCCGGTCCATCCGAGCGCGTCGCCGGCGGTGAAGTCCCAACTCGCGACGCGGCTCGGCTTGCCCGCGCCCGCCGGCTCGACGATGCGGATCCAGTCGATGGCGAACTCACACGGGCTGTCGATGTCGAGCCGCATGTGGATGATCTTGCCCTCGCTCTGCCACATGGGCTTGACGCGGACGATTTCCCAATCGCCAGCGCCCTGGATTCGATACCGCGTGTTCTTCTTGGGCGAGAATCCTCCGTACCGGGTCTTGAGCGTATTGGACCAGAAGACGAGCCCCTTGCCCGGCTTTTTGCACCGGATGCGCATGCGCACCTCTTGCCACGGCCGGGTGGGCAGGTCGAAGATTGGGCTGGTGAGGAACGGATCGCGGCCCAGGGCCTTGCCGCGCAGGAGCCCGGCTTGGACGCGGATGTCTTGCATGAACTCGTTGGGCCGCCAGCCCAGCAGGTCGCCGTCGGCCTGGAAGTCCCACTCGATCACGGTTCGCACTTCGGCGCCGGCCACACAGGTACAAGCGGCAAGCAAGGCAAACAGTGTGCGCATCGCGGTAATCTCCAATCTTGTGAGGCTATGTGCCTGCCTACCGTACCAGGAAATGCTGATGCCGCGCAACAGAACAGGTGCTTGACTTGTGCCGTGGGCTTGTGTCAACATTCACTGGATTTGCTTTTCCCCTATCCCGCCAAAAAGCTTGGAAGAGGTCCTCTAAATGGACATGCTGCTACGAGATGTGTCGATTGACGCGCTGGCCCAGATGTTCCAACGTTACCGGGACGGATCGCCGGCGCCGCATCTGACGACGCCCCGCCTGGTGCGCCAGGCCAAGCGGCTGGCGCGCCGGAATAGCATCTGGGGCGACTTGGACAAGAACCTGGACCCCAGCCGTGAGATCCCGGTCATCACGCGGTCGGCCTACCGGCAGTACCAGCGCACGGGCAACCGGTCCGTGCCGCAGGCCGCGTCGCATCGGCGCGCCGCGGAGTTGAGCCGAGCGGCCATGGCGCTCTGGCTCGACCATCCCAACGCGAGCGTCGACTACCTCCAGGATTTGCTCTGGGCGTATTGCGACGACTGGACGTGGGTCATGGCCGCGCATGAGGGCAGTGCGATCGACATCGGCTCAGCGAGCCTCGCGGTCACGCTGGCCGAGATCCTCCACGTGCTCGACGCGCACCTGTAAGGGGAGGTCAAGGACCGCGTGGCCGCGGAGGTGGACCGGCGTATCTTCCAGCGCACCTGGGATCCCACGTGCCGGGACGAGTGGCGCACGTGCAACCACAGTTGGAACCACGTGTGCAACGGAGCCATCATCCGCGCCGCGCTGTACATGATCGACGACCCCGGCGTGCTCGCGCACACGATCCATGGCTGCATCCAGAACATGACGTACGGCCTCGGCGGGTTCACCGACGATGGCGGATGCGTGGAGGGCCCGGGCTACTGGGCCGCTGGCTTCGGCAATTTTATGGAAGCCGCGCTCGCGCTGCGCATGAAGACGGCCGGCGAACTGAACCTGATGCACGGAGAGAAGATCGAGCGCATCTGCCGCTACCCTCTCAGTATCCACATCGCCGGGCCGGTGCGCGCCGCGTTTGCCGACTCGCACGAGGGCTATCTGGCCGCTCTGCCGGCCATCCTCGTGAACCAGTTCTTCGACATCCCGGAGCTGTACGAGCTTTGCGAAACCAACAAAGACGGTTCGCTCAAGCTGACGGGTATGCACGACCTCACGCTCTACAACGGCGCGAAGGCCAAGGGGCAGGCCGACCAGGCCGACTATCTGCTGCCCGATCTGGGCCAGGTGAAGCTGCGCGGCGCGGCCGGCCGGAAACAACTCACGCTCGTGGCGCTGGCCGGCCACAACGGGGTGAGCCACAACCACAACGACGTGGGCTCATTCGTCGTGCACAAGAACGGCCGGCTCTGGCTTGTGGATCCCGGCGGGCCGGTGTACACGCGCAAGACCTTTTCGGAGCAGCGCTACGAGATCGTGTTCTGCAACTCTTTGGGCCACTCCGTGCCGCTCATCGACGGCGTGCAGCAGGCCGCTGGCGCACAGTACCGCGGGGAACTGAGCGTCGAGAACCTCAACGGCGCCGGCATCAAACGCGCGGTCATCGACATGACCCGGGCGTACCCAGAGGGGACGGTCAACAAGCTCCTGCGCACGCTGGTGCTCAATAGCGACACGAACATGCTCACACTCGAAGACGTCTTCGAATTCGGCAAGGCGCCCAAGTCCATCCAAGAGGCGTTCATCACGTTCGAAAACGTCACCGTCGCGCGCAATAGGCAGTCGGTGCGTATCGGCCCCAAGCGCGATGGCATCGAAATCAAAGCGGTGGACACGCGGGGGACATTCCGAGCCGACCTGCTGGCCGACGAGTCCAAGGAAGGCCGCACCGGCCACGTTGTCACGCGCATCACGTTCGAGCCCAAGGGCCTGGGCACAGAGGTGGTTGCGAAATTCCAAATCGGCTGAGCACGCCCTCAAGGCGGGAGCCGCTCGACGCGTGGACTCAGGGCCTGATGCCAGTATAATCGCCGTTGTCGGCCATCTTCCCTGCGCGGGCCACGGACGTCCATGTCCGCACGTCTATGGCGCGCGCGTGCGGAGAAACGCATGCCCGACAGGTTGCCGCCCAGTAGTCGGCTCTCATCGCAACACGGGGACAAGCCCCGTGCTGGCGTTCAGCGGCACCGACAATCCCGAAGCTTCAGGATCGTACCGGCCGCGATAAGCGACTAACGACATGATCGTGCCTATTGCCGGAGAATCCACATGAAACTCCCGACGGTATTGCTCTCGGCGCTGCTCTTGGCCCCGCTCTGCGCCGCCGCACAGGATGCGGTGACCGTCCCCCTGACCGAGACCCTCGAACTGCGCTACGAGACGCACGTGAGCTTCTCGGCCGAAGACCTCGCGGCCGGCAAGACGCCCGGCTTCGACGCGCACGCGGAGGACGAGGACGGCGCGCCGGTGCTCTACATCGACGGCGACGACGCGGGCAAGCTCACGGGGTACGTGTACGTGGGCCGGCGCGTCCGCGTGCCCGGCCGCCTGCCGCCGAACGCCGTCGTGCGCCTCGCGTACCAGCGGGAATGCGCAACGGCCAACCGCGCACCCTCCCTGAGCCTTTACATCTTCACCCCTCGCGGGTGGGATCGGCTCGCGAAGTACCCAGCCAAGTCCAAGCCCCGGCGCCGGTGGGGCCGCGGGGAGATCGTGTGGTCGCGCGGGATCATCGCCGGCCGAGAGGACACGCTCGAATGGACGCCATGGGAAAGCCCCAATCTCGGCCCCGCGCTGCGCCAGGCGCGCGGCCAGGAGATCGTCGTCGCCATCGGCATGGCCGCGATGCACACCGGCTCGGCCGAATGGGCCAAACTCAAGTCGCCGGAGCTGATCATGTCCTACCAGATGCCCAAGCGCGCGTCCCGCACGCCTCAATATCCGCCCAAAGAACACCGCACGCTCCTGAGCGACGCCCAAGCCGCGCTCGCGCGAAAGCGGTGTGCGGAGGACAAGGCCGCGGCGCGCATCCGCGACGGCCTCGTGCGCGTGTGCAAGGCTTGGCTCGAGCGCAACGACGATGAGATACGCGCGCTCATCCCCCCGGCCGACGTGCCGCGAGCGTTCAACGTGTCCACCTTCGGTTGCCCGGTACACGGGAAACAGATCTACAAGAAGGGCACGTATCCCTGGCGCCTCGACATCAACAAGCCGCTCAAGATCATCTGCCCCATTGGCGGCGAGGAGTATCCGAGCAACGATTTCTTCGCGTACATGAAATCGGGCTTCAAGGACCAGTCGCTGCTCAAGGGCGAGTATGTGGACGACGGGTGGGGGTGGAAGGGCCCCAACGGCGACCTCTACTGGCTCGTGGGGTACGCGTGCCATTGGCACTGGTGCAAGTTCATCCTCCCAGCCGTGCAGCGGCTGGGCCAGGCGTACGTGCTCACCGGCGATCCCGCGTACGCGCACAAGTGCGCGGTCATGCTCGACCGCATCGCAGACGAATATCCCTCGATGGCGTACGAGCACCAATCGCGCTACGGATACGAGACCGGCGGGCGCTACCGCGGCAAGATCCTCAACCACATCTGGGAGACCGGCACCGTGCGCCGGCTCTCGGAAGCGTACGACGACATCTTCCCCGCGCTGGCAGACGCCGGGCCGCTGGAGGGCAAGCTGGCCAAGTCGTGCAAGGCCACGCGGAACAACATCGAGGCCAACATCCTCGAAGAGGCCATCGACCGCATCAAGGACGGCACGATCAGCGGCAATTTCGGCATGCACCAGTGCGCGCTCGCCATGGCCGCGATCGTGCGCGAGAAGGGGCCCGTGCAAAAGGACCTGGACTGGATGCTCAAACAGTCCGGCAAGCGCAGCGCGTCGCACGAGGGCGTCGAGTACGCGTTCTACAACTTCGTGTACAAGGACGGCATGCCCTTCGAAACCTCGCCCGGCTACAACTTCAGTTGGGTGAGCAACTTTAGCTCCCTGGCGCGCACGCTCGAGAAGGCGAACTACGACTTCTACGCGCAGCCCAAGTTCAAAGCCATGCTCACCGCGTTCCTCGACCTGGTCTGTGCGCGCCAGTTCACCCCCGCCATCGGCGACGCGGGCAGCATCACGAGCGGCCGCATTGGCGGGAGCATCCCGGTGTACACCGCAGGCTTCGCCCACTACCGGGACGTGCGCTTCGCACACGCGCTCAAGGACCTGGGCGCGTTCAAGCGCAAGGGATACGCCGGGTACAACGCCCTGTTCGAGCCCAACGTGCTCGCGGAGGCCGAGGCCGCCGCAAACGCGGAGCCCGAGCCGACCCTGCGCAGCCGCGTGCTCGATGGATATGGCTGCGGCATCCTCAACAACGACAACGACTCCGTGGCGGTGTCCATCTACTACGGATACAAGGGCGGCCACGGCCACTTCGACCGGCTCAACTTCTCGCTCTTCGCCTACGGCCGCAAGATGACGCCCGACCTGGGCTATCCCGACTTTATGAACGCGCTCGTGCCCGGCATCTACTCGTGGTCCAAGAACACGGTGAACCACAACTGCGTGGTCGTGGACCAGCATCGGCAGATGGGCAACGTGGCCGGCCAAGTGCGCGCGTTCATGGACGCGCCGGGCGTGCAGTTCATCGACGTGTCCGCGAAAGGCACGTACGCCGAGACGACCGAGTATCGCCGCGCGCTCGTGCTCGTGGACCTCGGGCCCAACGACGCGTACCTCCTCGACCTGTCCACGGTCGACGGCGGCAAGCAGCACGACTACAGCATCCACGGCCCGTTGGGC